>CALCEG010000086.1 GCA_937900435.1 uncultured Alphaproteobacteria bacterium | reverse complement strand
TGGGGTGTAAATGCACGTTTGCACTTGTTTGTGCGTGTTGAGCCTGATTGGGAAGAAAAGGCCGAAAACTATATCGACCAGGGTTTGGAATTTAAAAAGTAAGGATATAAAAATGAAAGTTTTTAAGGGTGTGTTTCCGTATGTCTTGACTGCAGGTATGATGGTTATGCCATCTTGTGGTAAAAGGCCGCCTGTACCAGAACATAAGGCTGTTGTGAAGGTTATTTCAAAAGAAGAACCATGTTGGTATTATTGTGATAAAGATGGTGATAGTTTGGTTGATTTTCGTCTTTTTATCAATGAATATTCAAGAATTAGTGCTACGCGTGGATTTTTGAAGGAACATATTCAGGTTGGTGATACATTGGTTTTTCGTACGTTTCCTGAGGACTTAACGGCTAGAAATATCGAAATATACTATACTGATTTGAAAACTGTAAATAATCGTTCGGTCAAGGATATACAACAAATCGAAGAATTAAAAAAATTGCGTAATATGGCAGCACAGGAAAAAGTAAGGTAATATGTACACCGTATCTGATTTTGATTTTGAATTGCCGCCTGAATTAATTGCATCGCGCCCATTGGAACAGCGCGATGCGTCGCGTATGATTGTAGTTCGGGGCAGGGTAAATGAAGATAAGCATATTTGTGATTTCTTGGATTATTTACGTTCAGGGGACGTGGTGGTCTTTAATAATTCGCGCGTTATCCCAGCACGATTTATCGCAGATGGCAAGTATGAAATAACACTGCATACCGCGACAAATGATGGTTGTTGGTGGGGATTGTGTACAAAGTTTATGAAGATTAAACCAGGGCGATTGTTGTATCTGGAAGATGGGACCATTGTCGGGGTTGTTGCACAGAATGAACAAAGTGGACTAAAACTAAAATTTATTACAGATGATGTTTTTGGGGTCTTGAATAAAGTTGGTAGGTTGCCATTACCGCCATATATGAAACGCGAAGAAGAACTTGTAGATCGCGAACGTTATCAGACTGTTTATTCTATGCCAATGGGGTCAATGGCTGCACCAACTGCTGGGTTGCACTTTACGCCAGAATTGTTGGCAGAAATTGAAAAACGGGGTGCAAAAATTGTAAATGTTACTTTGCATGTGGGGGCTGGGACTTGGATGCCAGTCAGAACAGAAAAATTGTCCGAACATAAAATGCATAGTGAATGGGGGGAAATCACCGAAGAACAAGCGAAAGTTATAAATTCCGCAAAGCGTGTTATCGCAGTGGGAACAACATCGTTGCGATTGCTGGAAAGTGCGGCAATGTACAACACGAACCATACAGAATATAAACGGGTTGCGCCTTTTTCGCGCACAACAAGCATATTTATCACTCCGGGATATAAGTTCAAAGCAGTAGATGTATTGTTAACTAATTTTCATTTGCCAAAATCAACGTTATTTATGTTGGTGTCTGCGTTCGCAGGATTGTCTGAAATGAGAAAAGCATACGCACACGCAATCGCAGAAAGATACAGGTTCTTTAGTTATGGGGATTGTTGTTTGTTGATTAAAAAAACTAAACGAAAAAGTTCCAGCAGAAGAAAAACCAGATGGCGTGCGATTGCGGAAAATTCTAGAAAAGGCAAAAAGTACGGCAGAAAGAAATAAAAAAAGGGAAATTTATGAAATATAATCCTACTTTACATAAATTATCAAATGGGGTAACGGTTATATTAGACCCGATGGATATCGAAACTGTTTCGGCAAAAGTGGTTTTTAGAACAGGTATGCGTGATGAAAAACCAAATGAATATGGCCTGACTCATTTTTGCGAGCATATGTTGTGCAAGGGGACAAAAAGTCTGCCGAATAAAAAGGCAATCAATGATTATATGGACTATTATGGCGCAACGCGTAACGCGGCAACAGGCATTGCAGAAATGGGGGTATATGGTCGGGTTTTGGCAGAAAATGTGAATGTTTTGTTGGGCTTTTTCGCAGATCAGTTGCAAAATTCGCTGTTTGACCCAGATAAAATCGAAATTGAACGTGGGGTTATTTGTGATGAACGTCGTCGTGCGCTGGACAATCCTGTGCGTCAATTCGGTGATTTTATGTCGGGAAAATTGTTTAATTATGCGACTTTTTCAATGCGTGGGCTTGGGACAGAAGAAAATATTATGTCATTTACGCGTGAACAAATGTTAGAGTTCTTGGGGCGGCGGTTATCTGCGAAGAATTGCCTTATTACTATGTCTGGACGTTTGGATAATCCGATGGGTGTATTGGATTGTTTAGAAAAAGAATTTTCGTTCTTGCCAACGCATGATGTTTCGGAAAATAGAGAAATTGTTTATACACCAACTGTTGCGCATAATTCGTTGCCGGACAAGAAAAACGTATTGTTGCGAATATTGTTTCCTGCTGTTTGGCCATATGATTTGGAACATAGATTTAACAGAATGTGTTGCAGGCGCTTTGAACGCTTTATGAACGAAAAGATATTTAATATCTTGCGTCAGGAAAATGGTTTGGTTTATGGTGGTGGCTTAACATCGGTGGGAAACGAAAATTTTGAATTGCGCGGTTTTGCAACAGAAACAAGCCCCGGGAACATAAAAAAAGTTGTGGCGTTAATCGCAAAAAATGCTTATGACATTTATAATAACTTAGGTATAACCGCAGAAGATTTAGATAGATATAATCGAAAAGACAGATTAGGTACGGCTGATTGGTTAGAATCCGCAACAAGTCGTTGTGATACACTGTCGGCAGAATATATTGATTATGGCCTGTTATATGATTACCAGGAAACTATCAGGCTGTATAATTCTGTTACAACAGCAGATGTTCGTAAATATTCGCGTGGGTATTTTGATGGGGCGATGTCTATATTGACCCAAGGCGCGGATTATGATGCAGACTTAAGAGCTGTTTGGGACGAAAATTTTAAATAATATTATAAGGAATAATTGATATGGCATTGAAATTTAATTTAATCGCAACAGATGGAAACGCCAGACGCGGTTCGGTTGAAACAGCACATGGAACATTTCAAACACCTGCGTTTATGGCGGTGGGAACGGCGGCGACTGTCAAAGCCTTGACAATGGAACAGGTTGCCGCAACAGGTACAGAAGTTATATTGGG
Organism: uncultured Alphaproteobacteria bacterium; assembly: GCA_937900435.1. Lineage (GTDB taxonomy): Bacteria > Pseudomonadota > Alphaproteobacteria > Rs-D84 > Rs-D84 > Enterousia. The sequence continues at coordinate 5,751 of CALCEG010000086.1, read as the reverse complement.
GAATACTTATCATTTGATGATGCGCCCCGGTGGCGATTTAGTTGAACAAATGGGCGGATTACACAAGTTTGGCGGTTGGAATGGCCCTATATTGACGGATAGTGGTGGCTTTCAGGTTATGAGTTTGTCGACCTTGACTAAAATGAGTGAAGAAGGCGTGCAATTTACTTCGCATTTTGATGGTGGAAAAAAACATTTCTTGCGCCCAGAAGATTCTGTGCATATTCAACATCAACTGGATTCTAATATCACAATGGTGTTGGACGAATGTCTGAAGCTGCCAGCAGAACGTGCGCGTGTCGAAAAAAATGTCGATATGGTGACGCGTTGGGCAAAACGCAGCAAAGATGCATTTGTTAATCGCGATGGGTATGGGATATTTGGTATCGTCCAAGGGGCTGATTTCCCAGATTTGCGCGAAAAGTCTGCGCGTGCGCTGGTTGAAATTGGTTTTGATGGATATGCGATAGGCGGATTGGCTGTTGGTGAACCGCAAAATGTTATGTTTGATATGATTGCAGCAACAACACCATTGTTGCCAACGGAGAAGCCTCGTTATTTAATGGGGGTTGGTACGCCGCTGGATATACTGGGTGCGGTTGAACGTGGGGTTGATATGTTCGATTGTGTTATGCCAACACGCGCAGGACGTACCGCACAGGCGTTTACACGCAATGGCACAATGAATATGCGAAATGCAAAATTCCGCGATGATGCAGGGCCATTGGACGATAAGTGTAAATGTCCGGCGTGTCAGCGGTCGCGTGCATATATTCATCACTTGATTAAGTGCAATGAAATATTGGGGGCAACATTGTTGACACAGCATAATTTGTGGTTCTATCAGGATTTAATGCGTGATATCAGAATGGCAATAGAGCAGGGACGTTTCGCAGAATTTAAAGCGGAATTTATAAAGGATTACACAAAGGATGAAACTGATGAGCGCTAAAACGAACAAACCAGATTTGACATTGTCTATGGACGATAAAATTTATTTGGCGGTTGCTTATAAACAGTCAGATGGTATGGGGTTTATTTATATGCTGATTTGTAACAGGGTTGATAAATCCCGATATGCTCTTTTTCCAGAAACACAAATTATGACTTTTAAAAATGCGACAGATGCCAAGATTTATTATCAGACTTTGTTGCAAATTCAAGAATTTCAAGATACACAGGAAATTTGTAGGAAGTTTAAGAAGACAAATGAGCTTGAAATACAAAAGTTCTTGTCAGCAAAAGAAACGACTAAAAATCATTAATAACCAAGGAGAGACATAATGGTCAAAGAAAAAAAACAAGTTGAAGTCATCGATATGGGGGGCGCAAAAACAGTCGCAAAGAAAAAATCACTGGTGCGTGGTGTTAAGCGGACAATAGCAATAATAACTGTTGTATGGTTTGCGTTTTTAATTTGGGCACCGTTATATGTGAAAAATACCTATTCGCAGCCAATTAAAAAGTCAATAGTTGTGTCGATGTTCTTTGATTTACAGCGCGGAATTGTTCAGCAATATGAAGCCTTGTTAGACGGTGTGGCAAAGTCTGTTAATCTGGAAAAGCCGATTGCTAAGGCGATTGATGGGGTAAAATTGGCAGAAAATGCGGTTGGCAAAGTGTCAGATGCAACAACTTCGGCCAAGAAATCGACAACAAAAGCGACAGAAGCAACCGCAGATGCGCGTACAAAAACAGACGGGGTCAAGAAAATAACCGGGTTGGCAAAAATGTTCGGTGCCAAAACGGATGCTGTTGATAATGCGGTCGCGTCAGTGGATTCGGGGCTGGATAAAGCAGATAATGCAATTAATGTGGCGAATACTGCGATTGATAAGGTTGATAATACTGCACAAAAAGTTAATGCACAATTGGATAAAATTAAAACGGATTTAACACGCGTTGCCCAGACCGAAGTTGATGCCGCGCTGGATACGGCGATAAAGACTGCGCTGGATAAACAGTCAGGTGGATTGGGTACAACATTGTTGACGGATTACGGGATTAAACATGTGTATCCTTGGCGTCCCTCTTCGTGGGGTGTGGCAACCAAGATTTATGATGATTTGTCTAAATCAGATGTTACAACAATAACCGTTATTACAAATACTGTTGATAAGTATTTTGGTTTTGTTGCGTGGGGATTGGTTGCGATTGTTTGGGCGTTGGGTATTTATTTGTGGCACTTGGTATTCGCCAAGGCCAAAGCCATAATCAAGCCGTTTAATGTTTGTCCACGTTGTGGCCATACATACGCAGATAAACGCACAGCAATGGGATTTTTAAAGGTATTCCAGCCTTGGAAATGGTTTTAAGGGGGGGGATGATGACTAATTATGTAAATATTGAAAATGGATTACGGACGTCGATAAAAGATGATGTAAATGTTAATGTGCGTGCAAATGGTCGGTTGATGCCGATTACTATACTAACTTTTATTCTTGCAGTGGCAACAATGAGTGTAAGTAATGAAATCGCAAAATCAAACGATTTACGTCGTCAAGAACTGGAAGTTGCAAAAAAACAATATCAGTTGGACTCTTTGCGATATTATGCACCGTTTTCAAATGAACAAGTAAAACAAAGGTAAAAAAAATCCCCGTTTGGGGATTCTTTTGTGATATAATTCCCTGGAAAGAAAAGGATTTTTTATGGCAAAAAGTATGTACGATATCATAAAAAAACAAAACGGGGAACGTTTTGCTAAGGCAATTCGTAACTATGATAATGGTATTTTTGATGTCCCAAATATTGATAAAATTGTAAAATATGCCGGTCGTGAAGCCGAACCGATTATGCAGTATTTGATTTCGTTGCGTGGGGTGAAAGTCGAAGAACAAGGGGTGCATCAGAACCCAATTGAGTTGCTGAACAGGGCGGGATATAATGCATACGTTGCTGACACTTTGGAAAAGCAAAACGTGATTAAAAAATATTATGCGCCTGGTGAAGAATTATGTACTTTTCGTGATCCGGATAGATTCAAAAGATATTATATAATAAATGCAGTACGCAAAGATGTTAATAAAATTAAACGCAGTGATTTTAAAAAACCACAACGTGAAGACGAATATGGTACATCTGTATTATCAATTCAAGTGCTAAAAAGTGGCGGGTTTATTAGTATAAAAAATCGCTATAATCATAAGGTGCCAAACCCAGATAATACCCTTAATTCAAATCCTGATAATATCATTATGGGATTATCAGATGCGATTAAGCATCATTTTAATGTTGATTTTTCTGCACAAAGGGTTGAATTGCCAGATAACTATATACTAATTAACAATCAAATTGTTAAGTATAATTGTGAAATAAACAATATGTATTTTGGTTCGGACTATTATGTCAAAGATGGTGTTGTAATTGAACTAGATAAAAGTTCGCAATTAATGTTGGGACGTGGATTTATTTACGATAATAAAAGTAAAAAAATACTTGATTATAAAAGTTTAACAACAAATATATCAACACAGTTTATAGATAATGACTTCTTGAATAATAAAAATATAAAAATCGCGAAAAATCAGGATGGTTCACATTCATTGATTGTAGATGGTTCGGTATTTCTGTCCGTCAAAGATGGTGAAATGTTTTATATAAATCCATTGGAGGCGAAAAATTTAAATTTGACTGATTTTAAATTGCGTGGAAAATTAGATTTTAGTGATGTAGAAAAACTTGATTTATGTGGCGCAGATTTATCCGCAGCCAGCAGTTTAATTTTGCCTAAAAAACCGAAACTCATTAGTTTACAAGGTGTTATATTCCCAGCTACAACAGTTGATTTTAGTAGTATAAAAAAATTGAATTTATGTGATGCAGACTTGTCGCGTATTACCAAGATAATATTGCCACATGATGCGGAATCAATCGAGTGTCTGCATGAAGGTTTGCCGGAAAACGCGCCAGAGATAGATTTTTCTGGTACCAAGAAATTGACACTTTATGGAATACCGAATATAGACAAAATACAAAATATAAAGTTTCCTAAAAATGCAGATGTGGTATCTTTGACGTTTTTTAGTAAAATACCTAATTTGGGTGTAATGGATTTCAGCGGTGTAAAACAATTGGATTTGAGTCGATGTGATTTGTCAAAAACCAAGAGGTTAATTCTGCCTAAAAATGCAGAATATATATACTTGAACACCACAAAATTACCAAAGTGTGATGTTGATTTTTCTAATGTGCAATGTTTAGATTTGACTAATGCCGATCTGTCGAATGTCGGTACGTTTACTATGTGTAACGTAGTTTTTAAGAAACGCTATGTAGCAGGTATGTATTGTGGTAGTGAAGAAAAAAGAGTTGTTGATTTTACCGGTGTTAAGCATTTGGATTTACGGGGGTCAGATTTAACTTCTGTTAACGATTTGGTCTTTCCTAAAAAAGCCGAGTATATAAATTTGCAAGGTGCGATATTACCAGCGTGTGATTTGGATTTAAGCAATGTCAAAGAATTTAACCTGGATGGTGCAGACCTGTCGCGTGTGCGTAGTATAAAGTTTCCATTTAAATATAAAGCTCAACAAGGTATAAAAAAAGTAATAGAAAAAATAAAAACAAAGGTTGTAAAAAATGCAAAAAATCAAAATGAATCTGACGGGCGGTGATGTTGTTATTGAACCGTTGCCAAATGTTGCACCAAAACACGTTGCGCGTATAGTTGAATTGGTAAAGTCGGGATTTTACAATGGGCTAACCTTTCATCGTGTAATTGATGGCTTTATGGCCCAGACGGGTTGTCCGTTGGGTAATGGTACAGGTGGCAGTGGTGTTAAAATCCCTGCAGAATTTTCGCGTGAAACATTTTCTCGTGGTGCGGTTGGTATGGCGCGTGCGCTGGATGTTAATTCGGCGGACAGTCAGTTCTTTATCTGTTTTGCTGATTGCGCGTTCTTGGACGGTAAGTATACGTTGTGGGGCAGGGTTGTCAGCGGTATGGGTGTTGTTGATAAGATAAAACGTGGCGATGAAATGGATAATGGACACGTTGAAAATCCAGATAAAATTATAAAAATGGAAGTTGTTGATTAAAAAAATACCCACAATAAAAAATTGTGGGTGTTTTTTTGTTATGGTTTCAAGATTTATTCGTGTGCGATTGCGCCAACTGGGCATATCGCCGCGCACGTTCCGCATGATATGCACTTGCTGGGGTCGATAACGCATTTGCCGTCTGCGCCCACGCTGATTGCCCCAACTGGGCATACGCCCATACATGTATGACATCCAATGCATTTGCTTGTGTCGATTTTATAAGCCATTTTACACTCCATTTTTATTATATTAATTACGATTTAGTAAACTTAACAGATATTGGAACATCGCGATAAACGAAATATACAAGTGCAACGCCCCCAATACTGCCAGTTGATTTTTTTGCGTTTCATCGCCAATAACTGCATACGCGCGTTTTAAGTTTTGCATATCATACGCAGTAAATAGTGCGAATATCAATACGCCAGCAAAACAAACAATTGTGCCAAATGTTCCGCCCATTAATGCCGGCCAAAAGAAAGAGCATATCCCAACCAAAATTAATCCAATCATACCAATGAACAAGAATGTTCCCATGAATGACAGGTCTTTGACGGTCTTGTACCCGAACATTGCCATACAGGCAAACATTACCGCCGCGATAATAAACGCCATTAATATAGACATCGGGTTAACAGATAGTGCAAACATAATCAGTGGGGTCATCGTAACACCAATCAGTACCGCATACAGTGCCAATAACAGTGC
>CALCEG010000085.1 GCA_937900435.1 uncultured Alphaproteobacteria bacterium | reverse complement strand
TACGTTGCGCCTTGCGATATCCATCAGGGTTTACCATTCCAAAGCGATGTTTTTGTCGTGATGCGATATCGCGTCCCTGCTCTTGCCCGATTATAACCGCTGGGATTCCGCGCCAAAAGCCAATTCCAGAAGCCATCGCGGCATCTTCGGCAAACACCCTGTCGCCAGCCAGATATGTCCAATCGTCAACAATGCCGTCAATATAATCCAAGAAATGTGGACGATTTTCGTGGCGCGCCAATAAGACTTTGTCATAAGCCTCTGTTTCGCCCATTCCGCGTATCTTTTTAGATATATCGTGTGCAGGGGTCGAAACATTTATTTGCTTTGGTGTGCGTTCTTGTTTTGTTAAAACAGACAGAATTTTTGCAATCGTGTCGTGCAAATCGCCGCGTGCAACAACCATATCAACCATTCCGTGCTCGTACAAGTAATCTGCTGTCTGGAAGTTTGATGGCAGTTTTTCGCGAATATTCTGTTCAATTACACGACGGCCTGCAAACCCAATGCGGGCGCCTTTTTCTGCGATATGAATATCGCCTAACATCGCAAAGGACGCTGTAACCCCACCAAAAGTTGGGTCTGTTAACAAAACAATATATGGAATCCCGTTACTATGCAATTTGTTTACTGCCGCGGTTGTGCGCGCCATTTGCATTAACGACAATATGTTTTCTTGCATACGCGCGCCACCACTGGACGTAACCATAATGAAAGGCTGTCTGGTTTCAATCGCGTGTTCAATTGCAGCGACAATCGCATCGCCTGCGGCGCGTCCCATAGACCCCATCATAAACAAACCGTTTAATATGCATACAGTCGTTGGAATTCCGCCAATAGTTCCGTCAGCACTGGTTATTGCGTCATAACAGCCTGTTTCAGAACGCGCATCAGCCAATCTATCAACGTATGATATTCTGTCCGAAAAACCCAGTGGGTCATCAGATACGGTTGGTGGCGTTAAACGAGTCCAAGAATTGTCATCAAACAACAAATCAAATCGTTGCTTTGGCGTCATAATAAATGCACGACCACAACTGGGGCAAATGTATTTATTTTCCTTGTAGTCTTTGTAATAAACCAATTTACCGCACGATTCGCACTTAATCCACAACAGGCGACGCACACGTTCATAACGTTCACGATTTCTGTTCTTGATACCAGATTTTTTACCAAACAACATATTTAATTATCCATTCATCTTTTTTGTTAATTCGCGACTGGGCTTGAATAAAATAGTCGTACTGGCTGGTAAATCCATTGGCATACCAGTGCAAGGATTATAACCAACCTTGGTCGCGCGTGCGCGTGGCTGAAAAGTGCCAAAACCGCGAATTTCAATCCTGTCGCCATTGGCAACAGATTCAATCATTTGGTCAGATATAGTGTCCAACATCGCCGCCGCATCTGATGTGCGCATACGTTTGAACTTTACTTGAATAGACCGAACAATATCAGAACGTTTCATATTTTTTCCTTTTATTTGTTGTTCCTTATTATTTATATCTTATCACATTTTATCAAGAATAAAGTTATTTATTTTATCAGAATACGTTCCTGTCCATAAAAAAACCGAATTGTGGTATTTTTTTAGTATCCCAAGGAGTTTTTAATGGACCAAATATTTGAACTATACGATACAGATAATTGCAATAATTCAGAACACCGATTGCCACTTATCGGTGATGTTGCCCCAGAATTTACCGCCAGTACAACAAATGGAAAAATAACGTTCCCAGATGATTTTGCAGGACATTGGATTGTCTTTTTTTCGCATCCTGCGGATTTTACCCCGGTATGCACAACAGAATTTGTTGCGTTTCAAAACAACCTAAAAGAATTTGAAAAAATTAATACAGTGTTATTGGGGTTGTCCATTGGGGGATTAAGTTCACATTTGGCTTGGTTTGATGCGATTTCAAAAATGCCAAACGGAACAACGATAACATTTCCACTGATTGATGATTTAAATATGAAAATTGCAAAGCTATATGGAATGTTGCAACCGGGGGTATCTGATACACACGCGGTACGCGCGGTTTTTATTATCGACCCGAACGGGATTGTTCGAACGGTCTTGTATTATCCAGCGGTTTTGGGGCGGAATATGTCAGAAATATGGCGAATACTGGTCGGTTTACAAACTGCAGATGCATTTGAAGTGGCAATACCTGCCAATTGGACGCCCGGGGATGATGTGATGAAACCTGCCCCAGCAACCGCAGATGCAATGCGCGAAAAAGACCGCAAGAATCCTTGGTTTATGAATTATAAAAAATTAGATAAAAAGGAAATCTATGAAAAAATTTGCAAAAAAGAATCCAACAAAAAATAGCCGTCCAGAACAAAATTCGGTTGTGTTCTGGTTCAGAATACCAGCGGAAAATCGCGTATGTCCATAGGCGCGGTGTCGCGTTCTGGATTCCATTGAAATTCAGACATTATTACCGTATGGTCGGGATTAAATTTTACACCTTCGGATTTTAGGGCACGATATTGTGAATCTGGCATCCCAGGGTTTAAAACACCGTTCTTGAAAACAACCCGATGCCATGGCAAATGCCACGAATCGCGATTGTTTGACGCATAGCCAACAAAGCGCGCACAACGTGGTCGTCCCATCATTGCGGCAATTTGACCAAATGTCGCAACGCGTCCGTACGGAATACGTGCAACAATATCGTAAACTTGTTCGTTAAAGGTTTTTGTTTGGTTTGTGTTTGTCATAATAAACAGGTTAATAAACAATAAAAAAAAGTCAAATATTTACCCTTGCAAAATATTTCTGAGATATTTATAATGGCAATCGCCGGAGACGTGGCAGAGTGGTTGAATGCGCACGACTCGAAATCGTGAATACGGGCAACTGTATCAAGGGTTCAAATCCCTTCGTCTCCGCCAGAATTTGTTAATCGCCCTTTGGGCGTTTTTTTATACTTCGAAATTATAGTTTTTGACAGATTTTACAATTGCATCAACCAGCTTATTTTGATGTTTGTCGGTTTTTAATAATTTTTCTTCGGCAATATTTGATAAATGACCCAGTTCTAGTAATGCCCCAGGCACTGTCGAGCGTAAAACCGCAAATGGTGCATGACGAACATCAGGACCTGGTTGCTGGGTTATGCTGGCGCGCTTGAACGATTTTGCACACCCGTTCGCATATTCTTCGGACATTTCTGCAACCGCGTGTTGTTGTAAAGACGACAGCGCAATACGAATGTTTTCTTCGAATTGAGTAAAACCCTCTACCCCGATTTTGTCAGCGGCATTTTCAGCCTCGGCCAATTTTCGGGCTTCTTCGTCAGATGCTTTTTCAGATAATGTGTAAATTGAAAAGCCCTTCATTTGGCGACTGGGGTTTGCGTTTGCGTGTAATGATATAAACAGGTCTGCCTTGCGCTGTTCGGCAATAGCAGCACGTTCCGCCAGTTTTAAATATTTGTCATCATTGCGTGTTAAATAAGTCTTGAAGCCATTTGCATCCAATTTGTTTTTTAATTTTTTTGCAACTGACAAAACGATGTCTTTTTCGCGTGTGCCACCCTTGCCGATACAGCCGGGGTCTTTGCCACCATGCCCTGCATCAATAACAATTATGTATTTTCGCGCCGCGGTTATCGCGGTTGTTTGTGTCGCAGTCGATGTTGTGTATGCAGCAGCAGGTGTACCAGCAACAAAATCCAATACCAGTCGATAATCGTTGTCCCCATTTGGTTCCAGTAATAATATTGACGACTTTGGGATTTCAGATATTGGTTTTTTTAAATTTGCAACAATTTGTAATTTGTCGCCAACCTGGGATTGATTAATCGAACTGACCAACGCGTCCGAAGATAACTTTGTCGAAACCCCAGTATTGCCAGATGTGTTTGACAGGGTTATCACCAACTGATTTGTTGGGTATGATAAGGTATATGATGGACGGTTTGAAGTTTCAACAACTAAACGAGTCTTGTTCCCGGGTTGAACCCCAGTGCGCAGACCGCGCAGGGCGTTGCGTGCAGCAAACGCCACGCGTGGCATCGCAGCAAAGGCAACAATAGAAAAACCTGTTATTTTTAAAAGACCGCGTCTGCTAATTTTCATATCTGTGATATTATACCAAAAATAGACTTATGGTTCAAGAGTATTTCAAAAATTATACCGCCATTTGGCGGTTGTTTTTGTCTTAATTACTGGAACAGCCTGCATACGTTTGCGCAACCAACGATTGTTCGGTTGATGTTAATTGCGCAACGGGGACTATATAGCAACGTGCGCTGTCGCGAACAATAAATACTTTTGTGCCGCGTGTGTATGCCTTTTGCATATTGTCCATTTGTGCACTGTTTAAAAATGCGTTTGGTGTTGTTGATGGGTTAGACAGGCCAGCCATTACAACCTGATAAGCATCATTATACTTATACAATTCAGACAAAGATGTTATTTCCATCCAAATTGACTGGTTCGCATAAGGGTTTTCGGTTTTTTGTGTCGTGGTTGGGAACATTGTGCCCACAGCCATTGCGGCAACAGTTTGTAATGCAGTTGGCGCAGCCGTATTAGTCGTATAAGAAACAGTGTTTAATTGCATATTATCGCCACATGCTAAATTCATACGGTTCGTATAACCAGCCAAAACCGCATCAACAGCCGCCTGCCAATCGGCGCCCTTGTTGTTTAAATCGAGGCTAACAATCTTTTCTGCCCAGCCCCAGATGTTCGCGCCAACATTTCCAGCGTTTGAAAAACGTGTAACCATTTCGGCACTGCCCCCTGGGACACCGTTACCACAATAATCGGTTAATTGTGCGGTTAATTTGCTGTCTGTTTCGTTGCCGTACGCCAACGCAACCGCGTGGCAAGCCATTGCGGCTTCTAGTTCTTGTCTGCGTTTCAAGCACAAATCAGAATGTGATTTTGATAACTGATTCGCCATATTCGCCATTGACAGGTACGACATTAATTCTTGTTGAACATACGATGGGCATAATTGTGCCGCGGTATTCATACCACCGACATAATTTTTAGTGTTTGCACCATATTGAGGTAATAAAATTTCGGTGTCTTTTTGCAGGCACAACAATGCGTAGTTATATAATTCGCTTTCTGTCGCATATTGACATTTGGTTGTAGGCACGCCAGAAACAACTGTTGTATCGCCACAGTAATCAGTTAAACATTTGAATATCTTTTCACGACACGCGGTATCAACATCAGGCTGATTTACAATAAAGTATGTGTTACGCTGATTAGTCTTGTATGCGTTTGCAACCGCCGCGTTGCCACGCAAGGCATTGCTGCTGTTTTGTTTTTGTGTTTGAATGACCGATGTACGGTTCTTGTCCGTTGAACTGACAGTTCCTGCAGATACCGCAAATGCGCTATTTACAACAAAATATGTGCATAAAAAACCCAGAAAACAAGAAAAACGTTTCATATATTCCCTCTCGCTTGTTGATTGTATGTTATCACATTAATACGAAAAAGGCAAACATTCATTTGATAAATTTAAAAAAAATGATATAATGATTGCGTTATGGTTGTCGTATCAGAAATTTTATCCAAAATCGCAGACGACATTTCTGCCGTCAGGGGGTTTCTTTGACCTGGACGCGATTAGTGCAAAAATAGAAGTCCTGACAGAACAGGTAAATAATCCCGATTTATGGAGTAATCCCGAAGAAGCGCGCTGTATTCTACAAAAAAAATCAGCATTGGAAAAGTCCGTTAACGACTTTCAACAAATGCAAAGTGATTATGAAACGTTGCTGGAACTGCATAAAATCGCCCCAGACGATACGGATGTTATAAAAGACATTGAAGCATTAGCCAATACGGCACATCGCGCAAAATTTATTACCTTGTTTCGTGAACCTGCGGATAATAATGGCGCGTTCTTGTTTATTCAGGCTGGCGCCGGCGGGACCGAGGCGCAGGATTGGGCGCAAATGCTGTCGCGCATGTATGCGCGATGGGCCGAAAGACATAATTTTACCTGTGAAGTAATCGAAGAACACGAAGGCGATACCGCAGGCATAAAAAATATAACATACAGAATATCTGGGGATCGGGCATACGGATGGCTAAAAAATGAAATCGGTGTGCATAGGTTGGTCAGAATATCGCCTTTCAATGCAAATGGCAAACGGCAAACCAGTTTTGCATCGGTTGATGTGTGGCCTGATATTGATGATACTATTGAAATAGAAATCAACGATAAAGACCTGCGAATTGACACTTATCGTTCTTCGGGCGCAGGTGGACAACACGTTAACAAAACAGATTCCGCAGTGCGTATTACCCATATACCAACGAATACGGTGGTGACCTGTCAAAATGAACGCAGCCAAATTCAAAATAAAGAAATGGCGATGAAGATGTTGCGCAGTAAACTGTATGAGCTGGAATTGCAAAAACGCGCCGAAGAAGAAAACGCCGCAAAAGCCGCGCAAAAGAAAATTGAATGGGGCAGCCAGATTAGAAACTATGTCTTGTACCCTTATCAGTTGGTAAAAGATGTCAGGACAAATGTTGAAAAGACCGATTCTGCGGCTGTTCTGGATGGGGATTTAGACGATTTTATGTTGGCAAGTTTACAACAATAAATTGCCCTGCTCTTGCAATTTATAACAAATTGCATATAATAAGTTTTGTTGCACCCATGGCCTAACTGGATATGGCGTGTCCCTCCGAAGGACAAGATTACAGGTTCGAATCCTGTTGGGTGCGCCACTAATTTAAGCACCACCGTCAGGTGGTGTTTTAATTTGGGTTGTGCACCCCAGAA
>CALCEG010000084.1 GCA_937900435.1 uncultured Alphaproteobacteria bacterium | reverse complement strand
GAATGTTACCAACGGGAAATTGCAATACGGCGATTTGGAAGAGTGCCGCCAAAGAATAAAAAAAGAAAACGCAGACAGTGGCATAGAAATAGATGCGGATAAAATCGTATTTCTGTTTATAAAAGACGTAACAAACGGGTTTTAACAAAGGGGGAAAGAATGTTAGTTGAAAACAGTATTGTAATTGCAGACTTTATTCGTGGGTTATTCATACCTATTAAGGGTTTGACGATTTTTTGTGCGATTGCTGCGCTATTTGTGTTGATGTATTCGTTCATCGAAGAAAAACCGGAAGTGCGTTGGTGGTTGATACCGATTGGGTTGGAATTGCTGTTTGCGCTGTGGTTTTTCAGCACGTTTAGTTTACAGCCAATCGCATAAAGGGGTAATCATATGACAGAAAAAGCAACAATGCCAAAATATCCAGAAATCACGGTTGAAATGGCGGGACGGGATGGGAATGCGTTCGCCATTTTGGGGCGGTGTCGTGTTGCCCTGCGGTTGGCGGGGCGTGCCGGTGAATTTCCTGAATTTATGGCGGATGCCACCAGCGGGGATTATAACCACCTGATGGCGACCGTGTTAAAGTGGTTCAATGTTGAATAAAAGGCACCACAATGAATAAAAAAGAATTTATGTTTGGTATTGGGGACGTGGTGCGATTGGTGGATGTGTCCGGGGAATGGTCCGCCGCAGAACGCACTGGGAAAGCATTTGTTGTTAAAAATCGGACACATGCCGCTTGCGATAATGTATATACAATCCAAGCGGCCGATGGCGACGGCAGCGCGTTTTTTGAACGCAATCTGAAATTAGTAAAAAGGGATGGGAAACCGTAAAAAACCCCCCGTCAGGCGATAATAACACAATGGGGGTATATTTGCACCCTGAGCGGATAAAAACGCCGCAGACGGGCAAAGAACAACCCACAGTGGGACAATTCAACCAAAAGGAAAGAGAATGAAATATAAACGCATTAAACGCGGCAGTTTCAAGAATATGACCCCAGATGAGCAACGGGCGCACCGGTTAATGTTGCAACGTCGCTGGCGGGCAAACAACCGCGATAAATTGCGGGCGCATAATCATTATTACTGGGAATTATACAAGAAAACCAAACCAACCCTGTGTGTATGCCAAAAATGCGGCAAGGAATTCTATGCCCCAAGAAAGAACTATTGTAAACGGTGCGATGATTGTCGGGCATTGGCCGCACAGGTGGCAGCACAGAATCGGGAAAAAGTACAGGCACAAGCAATCCGAGCACAAGAAAAACGCGCAATCAGGGCAAAGATTTTGAAATTGGCACGGGCGGGGGTAAAACAAATAGAAATCAGCAGATTAACCGGATACCCCCAAAGTTCGGTTGCAACCGTATGTATTCGGAACGGCATCCGCCGCCGGCCACAAAGATCATACAGAAAGCAAGCGTAATAGATATTGCTTGCCTTTATCAGATTAATTAAAATTTTGCCAAACAACACGAAAGAAACAAGGAGAAAGGCACATGAAAATTTTAAGTTTATTTGATGGAATCAGTTGTGGGCGGGTTGCGCTGGAACGTGCGGGGATACCAGTAGAAAAGTATTATGCCAGTGAAATAGACAAGCATGCAATT
>CALCEG010000083.1 GCA_937900435.1 uncultured Alphaproteobacteria bacterium | reverse complement strand
CCGGTTACGAATTTATTGGATGGGCCTGTACAGGTGGTGGTACGTCTTGTGATGGTGATATTATCGCAGCGGGTGGAAGTTTGAAAAACGTAAGTACAGGTACGGCAATTACCCTGACTGCAAAGTGGACAGCAAACACATACACTGTATCGTTTAATGCAAATGGTGGTACAGGGGGGCAGAGTGCAAATGTGACCGCGACATACGATGCGGCAATGCCTGCGATTAGCACAACAGCCCCAAGTCGTACAGGTTATACATTTGTCGGTTGGTATGATAATGCTGATTATGCGTCTGGGACACAGTATTATAGTGAAACGGGTGCCAGTGTGCGTACATGGAACAAAACTGCGAATACAACATTGTATGCAGGTTGGACAAAGAATGGTTATGACTGTAAGTCTGGTGAGTATTTGAATGTGACATCATGTAAAGTATGTGAATCAGGCTATTATTGTCCAAATGGTGCGATGACCTATACATATAATGGTGAAATCCAAGGTCGTACAGCATGCCCAAGTGGTTATGCTGATGGTGGTACTGGGGCGACGACACAGGCACAGTGTGTGATGACTGTTGCTGGGGGTAAGTATGTGGCGAGTAAGAACGCAAGTAGTGCAACAGATTGTGCCTGTGGAACATATAAGGCAGCGCATACTGTAAACTATGGCGACACATCAGTTTGTACAACAACAGATGCTGGGTATTATGCGGCTGCTGGTGCCAGCAAACAAATACAGGCTGCGCCTGGATATTATGCAGCGGCTGGCGCGTGTGAACAGACAAAAGTAAATGCTGGCTGTTATGCGGATGAGACAGGTTCATCAACTGCATGTCCAAAGAGTTGTGCTTCCTTGGGTGGTGGGTTGTATACTAAAAGTGATGCAGGTTCTGATGCAGCAGAGGATTGTTATATCACGACAACTGGTGGGTATTATATTGCAAGTTTGATGGATGCAGAAGAAACTAAGTGCGAGGCAGATTATTATTGTCCGGCGATAACGTTAACTTATCCAAATGTTGGTGGACGTGAGCTTTGTCCAGATCCAAAGGTCGCGGGTAATGTGGAAACGGTTGCTGATTTTGCGTGGTTGTCAACCGCTTGTCCAGATGCAAATGTTGGAAATACAACGATTAAATCGGTTGCCATGCTTTCATACGGGAATACGGGATTAAGTGCAATTACGCAATGTCGGGTTCAATACACGGTTGATACGCCTTGTGCACAATTTGTAATAGAGGGCGTGAGGTATAACAATGAGAAATATGCAACAACAAGTGGTAATAGGCATTCTCAAAAGTTAAACGCAGGATATTATTATACACAACGTTATAACAGTACATATTGTGATGGAACGGGTAACGAGAAAAGAGCTATGCTTTATAAAGCCGCTGCAAAATGTCCTGCGAATAGTTATTGTCCTGGTGGAACAGTACCGAAGTGTAATGCTGGTACATACGCAGAAACGTGGGGGGCTACATCGTGTACAGCGTTGGGAAGTTTCTATACGACTTCTGTAGAGGGGGCAACCGCGACGTCTGCTTGCTATGGTGAGACAACGGCTGGTAATTATATATCAACAGCGGGTGATGGTGAAGAAACATGTATAGCTGGTAGTTATTGCCCCGGCGGTATAATGGTGAATTATAACAGTGTTGGTGGTAGCATTAATTGTCCTGGTGGTTATACTGCAGGCGGAACAGGATTAAAGGCGCAATCTGAATGTAAGATAAGTGTTGCTGGGGGTAAGTATGTTGGAACGGCAAATAGTTCTACATTGTCGACCTGTGTGGCAGGGACGTCAAAAGCAGCACATACTGTGAACTATGGTGGTACGTCAAGTTGTGATATATGTGCTAACTGGACGTACTCTGGTGAGGGGGCAGCAAGTTGTACAAGTTGTCCAAGTGTAACAAGTGGTTGGTCAAAGACAGACAGCACAGGTACGGGTTGGAAGAGTTATACAAGTTGCAAGCAGACACAAAAACCAGCGAACTGTACAAGTGGTGCCGTTACGCAGACCGCAATAAGTTCTACGCAATGGGGAACGTCAGTTGTAACAACCGCATTGACAGCGAACGCAAACCATTATGTTGCGGATACTGTGTGTGTTGCATGTAGAGACGGATTTTTATCACCAGAAAACAATACAGGTGATATGTCCAGCTGTAAAAAGACGATTGTTAGAAATTGTGAATACAGCAGTAGTGATTGTCCGGAAAATTCAACATGTGATTATGATATGGATTATACTGAATCTAGCATTGTTTCCCAAGGCACAGTCACAGGTTTACCACCACAGACATTGTATTGTCCATTGGTTGGCTTTACTTGCAACGATGGTTATCGCAAGACCGCTGATGGCAGTGCATGCGAACCAGGAATCTTCAAAGTGATATATCACTTGGATGGCGGTACGAATTATGACGGCGCACCAACCGAGTTTGATGCTAGCGTTGGTGTAATCATCTCTGGCAAACCAACCAAAGCAGGCTATGAATTTATTGGCTGGAGTTT
>CALCEG010000082.1 GCA_937900435.1 uncultured Alphaproteobacteria bacterium | reverse complement strand
TGGGAATTAGGGGTGGATGTTTTTATTTGCCCCTTTTGGCGCCGCTTCGTTTCACAGTGGTGGATTTTTTTGCGCGCTTTGGTTTGCTGGGAACGCTTTCTGTATCATATTCATCATCCGAAACATCAACAAAGCCACTTATTTTTTTACGCAATTCAGGATGTCGGTCTGCGTACTTTTTTATGCCGATAAGGATTGCAGCTGCAATCAGCTTTTCAATATCTTGCATATTCAGATGTTCTGATATTTTTCCGCGCAAATTCGCCATAATATTGCTGACTGTGTTTTTTGCACGTCTGATAAAAGACCGTCTGCGGTGTACGCGAACAATTTCGCGAATCCACATCAAGACCAGCATAACAATCAGTGGCACAATTACACAAAACAAGAAATATCGATACCAACTGTCGCAAAATGCAGTCGGAAACATCGCATCGCATACGCGCTGAAAATGCAATACAGATACCGCGACCATTTCATAAACAGCCAATACGGTAAAACAAATTTTTGATTTTAAGAACATATTTTCCCCCTTAGGTTATGTGATTATTTTACAAAAAAAAACTGACTAAATCGTCAGGTATGTATTCCGTATAAACCAGTAACCTATTCGCGCCACACAACCGAATCAAACAAGGCGTTTATTCTGTTGCGCAGGTTTTCGTCTGAAAAAAATTGATTTCTTTGCGCGTCATTTGTTTTGTTTGTGTCATCTTCAAAGTGCGGCACATACTTTTGAATCGCGATTTTTTTTACATCGCGCTGATGCAAAATATCAGCAATTTCCATTAAATCAGATTTTGTTATAAATCGTGGGTCGCAGGTTATGCGCACCTCGTAATCTTTGCCTGTTGCGCGCCAAACGTCCAGACTGCGCATCATATTATCATACGCGATGCCCTGCCCTGTTAAATCTGGGTACTTTTCGCGCGTTGCCTTGAAATCCAGGCCAATCCAGTCGACTAAATCGGCGGACTGTTCCAGCAAGATTGGATAAAAGCCGTTTGTGTGCAGACCGATTTTAAATCCTAAATCGCGCACTTTTTTTATATATTCAAACAGCGCAGGGCCTTGCATCAATGCCTCGCCCCCTGAAAAAACGATGGCTTCCAACTTGCCAACACGACTTTCCAGCCATTCAAAAACACGTTCTGGGTCGTATTCGCCATCACCAACAGATAATAAATGAGGATTGGAACAATACGCACACCGCAACGGACACCCCACCAAAAACAAAACAGCAGACAGTTTTTCGGGATAGTCAATCGTGGTGAACGGAACCAATCCTCCGATTTGAATATCGTGCATTTCTTATGCCGCCCGTTTCAACAAATCACAATGACGTTGGCCTGCGGTCAGACTGTTTACCTCTGTAAAAGTTTTTCTTTCGCAGAATTCAGAATATTTACCAATGTTAAAGTTTTTAATCGGTCTAATGAAACCCATACTGCGTGAAAAAACTTCGCAAGGTGTTCTGTGTGCATTATCAATCATAATACTCTCCTACGTTTGTTAGATTTGTTATTTGTTTTCTTGGTTTATTGTTTGTTTTCTTGGTTTGCGGCATTTTCTGCATCGCATTTTGGACAAAATTCGTGTCTGCCCGGCAGATAACCATGCTTTGGACAGATTGAAAACGTTGGTGTCAATGTCATATATGGCACTTTATAGTTTTCGAAAATTGTTCTTACGATTTTCTGTGCAGCATCCCCCGAAGAAACCGGTTCGCCCATATACAAGTGCAACATTGTTCCGCCTGTATATTTGCGTTGTAATTCTTCTTGGTGTTCCAGTGCGACAAACGGGTCGTCCGTAAAGTTCACTGGTAATTGTGTTGAATTCGTATAATAAGGCGCGTCTTTTGTCCCAGCAGTTATAATGTCAGGGAAATTCTTGACGTCTGTTTTCGCAAAGCGGTAAGAGCAGCCTTCGGCCGGCGTAGCCTCTAGGTTATACAGATTGCCTGTTTGTTCTTGGAATGTTGCCAGATTTTCGCGTATGAAATCCATAACGTCCAAGACCAGTTTTTTACCCATTGGCGTTGCAATGTTTTCGCGATCGCCAGTAAAGTTGCGTACCATTTCATTCGCACCATTTACACCAATGGTCGAAAAGTGATGATTCCAATTACCTAAGTACCGCTTTGTAAATGGATACAGACCACGTTCCATATTCTTCGAGATTATGTCGCGCTTGATTTCCAGTGCATCGCGTCCCAAATCCAACAGACGTTTTAATTCTGTGAACAGACCTTCGCGATTTCCGCGATGTACATAGCCCAAACGTGCCAAGTTAATTGTGATAACACCAATAGAACCTGTCTTTTCCGCGGAACCAAACAATCCACCACCGCGCTTTAACAATTCGCGTACATCCAGACGCAGACGGCAGCACATTGAACGAACATCAGTCGGATTCAAGTCAGAATTCAAAAAGTTCTGAAAGTTTGGAATCCCATATTTTGCAGCCAATTCGAATAATGGTTTTACATTTGGGTGTTCCCATGGGAAATCGTTCGTGATGTTATATGTTGGAATCGGGAAAGTAAATGGACGCCCCAATGCATCGCCTTCGGTCATAACCTCTAAGAAAGCCTTGTTAATCATATCCATTTCTGGTTGTAAATCGCCGTATGTGAAGTCGACCTGTTGTTTTCCAATGAATGGATGCTGAGTCTTTAAATCTTCTGGGCAAGTCCAGTCAAAAGTAAAGTTAATAAATGGTGTTTGTGTCCCCCATCTGCATGGTACAGCACAATTAAAGACCAATGTCTGCATCGCGTTTTTAACATCTGCGTACGACATATTATCAACACGAACATAAGGCGCTAGATATGTATCAACAGATGAAAATGCCTGCGCACCCGCAAATTCATTCTGCAATGTGCCCAAGAAGTTAACCATATGCGAAACCGCTGTTGCCATGTGGCGCGCAGGTTCGCACTGCAGATAACCATCAACACCATTAAAACCTTCGTACAGTAATTCACGCAAAGACCAACCAGCACAATAACCGGTCAGCCAGCCCAAATCATGAACATGAATCGCAGCGGTCTTGTGAGCCTCAGCAACGGCCCGCGGATACAGGTTTAACCAATATTCCGCGGTTACACGTTCACTGGTACGCAATATCAGCCCACCGATGGAATAGCCGACATTCGCATTTTCTTTGATACGCCAGTTAGAACCACCAACATATCCTTCGATAACTTCGACTGCATCAACCATAGATTCGCGAATTTCTGTGCGTTTTTGACGATATATAATATATGCTTGTGCTGTTTTATATGCTTTGTTGTCCATCAAAGTTTTGATAACAATATCTTGGATATGTTCAACGGACGGTGTTTTTTCAGCAAAACTATTGTCCAAGTTTTTCAAAACATCCTGGGTAACCTTTACAATTTCTACATCTGAGATTTCTGCGGTAACAGCAACTGCTTTTTTTATCGCTTCGTATATTTTCTTGGAATCAAAAGGCACTGTTTCGCCACTGCGTTTCTGAACAGCGACCAAGTGCGTAATCAGTGTTGGTGTAATTTGAATTTTAATTTCGTTTTGTGTTTCTGACATCTTATAGCCCCCATTCTTGTAAAAACACAACATATAGTGGTTGTTTGTTAAGTTTGATTACAATATATAGTTTTATTTAATAATGGGCAATAAATAAAAATGCAAAAAAATTATTTTTTCACTTTACTTTAAAAAATGTTGAGTTTCTGGGCAGTACAGACGATAAACAGAATCGGTTGTTTCACACGAAGGTTTCTTTTGTACAATAAAAATATGTTTTTTTGCCTAGGAAACGATTCGCTAAGCACAAAAAACACTATATATTGGGACAAAATATTTTCGATTCGACTATATATTGTATTTGTTCGAATCGGATTATTATGTTTTGTACGATAATTATTAGGTTGTTTTTCCTGTTGTTTTTATATATATTTAGAATGTTGTCATTATGGTGATGGCGACAAAATTTAATAAATTATCTTAAGGTATTTGTTATGATGAAAAACATATATGAAATGCTGCAAGACGTATGTTCCAGGAATAAAGACAGTATTTTCTTTGTCAGACAGAATGAAACGTATGCAGAATTATTAAAAAAGGTGAAACGTCGCGCTGTGTTATTGGCAAAACGTTTTGGTATCAAAAAAGGCGATACTGTTGGGATACTGTCTGGCAATACACCAGATTTTTTACGTTCTTACTTTGCAATTACATCCCAAGGTGCACGCGCATTGATGTTGGACACAGGTCTGCAACCGTCAGAACACATCAATATGATGAAGCGTACAGATTGCAAATTGGTGTTGGCCCAAAAGTCGATGTTTATTTCCGACTGTCCTTGTGAAATGTTCGATATCGAAAATATTGACGATACCGACGAAAAAGACTTTGAAATGGCGCAGACAGAACGTGGGGATATCGCCCAGTTGTCTTTTACATCTGGTTCGACCGGCAATCCAAAAGTCGTTGGTTTGACGCACGAAAACCTGTTGTCTTTATCGGACGGCGCACAATTTTACAAAGATGTGATTTTTCCTGGCTATACTTTTTACGGTTTTTTGCCATTGTATCACATATATGGTGTGGTTATTAATATAATTGTGCCCGTTTCGTTGCAAGGTAAATTACTTTTACAACCAATATTAAAACCACAAGAATTTGTCAAAGACTTTAAACAATATCACCCAGAAGTTATCCCTGCGGTTCCGCGCATTTGGGAAGTTTTCTATAAAAAGATTGTCGATTCTGCCAAGGATAAGCATGTCTGGACATTGATGCGTGTAATTGTATCAATGCGCAAAGTTTTACGTGCGATTGGTTTGGGGGGCT
>CALCEG010000081.1 GCA_937900435.1 uncultured Alphaproteobacteria bacterium | reverse complement strand
GCACACTGTCAGGTGGCGTGGTTGGACGCGCACTGGAAAAGAACGTTTGGTCGTATGATGTGATTAATATTCGCGACTTTGCAATTAATAATTACGGCAGTGTTGATGATACGCAATTTGGCGGCGGCGCAGGAATGATTATGCGGCCTGATTGCCTGGGCGATGCCTTGGATTCTGTGAAAAATAAGGGTAAAATCATTTACTTTTCGCCACGCGGTAAAGTGTTAAATCAACAATTAGTGCGCGAATTTGTTGCAGATCAAGACGCAACGTATACTCTGTTGTGTGGTCGGTACGAAGGAATTGATGAACGTGTTATCGAAGAATATGATATAATGGAAGTGTCAATTGGCGATTATATCTTGTCAGGTGGCGAAATCGCAGCGCAAGTTTTTGTTGACAGTTGCGTTCGCTTGTTAGATAATGTCGTTCATGGTGGTAAAGATACCACCGAAAATGAAAGTTTCGAAATCGGGGGGCTAGAATGGCCATTATATACCCGCCCGTCAGTATGGCGTGGACGAAGCGTCCCAGAAGTCCTGCTGTCCGGTCACCATGGCAATATCGAACGGTGGCGGAAACAACAATCGGTTGACATAACCCAAGAACGTCGACCGGACTTAATAAAGGAAAATGAAAAATGAGCATTATTAAAAAAATCGAAGCAGCCCAAGTCGCTAAATTGGCGGCGGATAAAAAAATACCTAACTTCAAAGCTGGTGATACATTGAAAGTTCACGTCAAAATTAAAGACGGTGATAAATTCCGTATCCAAGTTTTCGAAGGTGTTGTTATCGCACGCGATGGCGGAATGGGTAATAATGCATCCTTTACAGTACGTCGTGAATCATACGGTGTCGGTGTTGAACGTAAGTTCCCATTGTACAGCCCTGCAATCGAAAAGATTGAAAAGGTTCGTATCGGTAAAGTACGTCGTGCTAAATTGTTCTTTTTGCGTGGTTTGTCTGGCAAAAAAGCGCGTATTGTCGAAGATTTGGCAGCAACATCCGCAGAAAAAGCAGAAAGCAAATAAGATTGTCTTGTTTGAAATTACAATCCCTCAGACCGAGGGATTTTTTATTTTCTGATATGGGCGGCGGAAAATAGAAATAGTTTACAAATTGACTTTTCGTTATTAAGGCGGTAAGATTGGTGCTATGAAACGATTGTTTGTTGCTTTGCTGATTTCTGTCTTGCCAGTTGTGGCAAATGCATTTGTTGAAAAAAATAATGCCGTATTGCGTGTTATGAATAAAGATGCAGGAAAAGTCCAAGAAATCGTTGTGCCTGTGGGACAAAGTGTCGCCTTTGAAAAATTGAACATTACAGTGCGTGCGTGCAAGCAAACAGACCCGTTCGATGCAGAAAATTTCTTTACATTCATAGAAGTTTCTGAGCAAGGAAATAAAAAAATATTTTCAAATTGGATGAATCGTAATGAACCAGGTGAAAGGCCATTGCAGCACCCTGATTATGATTTGTGGTTGGTAAAGTGCGAGTGATATAGGTAAAAAATATGAAGGTTAAAAATTTTACAGGTTTTATGTTGGGAAATGAAAATACAGAGCATAAAATTGGCGATTCGTGGCTAAAATGTGATGCGTGCGTCTGGGTTTGTCCAAATTTAAACAAGGCAAAAAAGGTTTTGGAAGAATCACAAAAATGTGGCTTCTTGGAATCTGGGGCCGTTTGGACCAAGATTTATCAGGTTTCTGGGCAAGATGTTGTTTTCGAGCAAGGGAAAAATGGTTTGTTGTATACCGATGCGCCAACAAAATTATACGTCAATCGTGTTGTTTATCAGAAAAAACCGGCATTGATAACCGAAGAAATGTTGCTAAAGAAAGCAAAGCGGTATTCTGAAATTTTTGAACTTATAAATGGGATGGAAAAATGAATTTTATAAAAAAGTATTTCAAGATTTTTATCGGGGCGGCAGCTTTGATTTTGGTTGCAGTGGTGTTCTTTTTTTCGCAACGTGGAACGGCGCTGGAAACAGGGGTGTTGAAAAATTGGCGTGGCGCAACAATGGAAAGGCGTGTTGCGGCAATTCAGATATTGACGGGTGCTGATAAAAATATTGATTTGTTGGTTGGGTGCGTGGACAAGATGGCAACCCTGCCCGACAGTGGTGAAATGTCTGTGCGTGATGCGGCGGCGTTGTGCTATACCGGAATGCAATTGAAAGAAAATTTGTAAACGAATGCGTAAATTTATTCTTGGTTTGATGTTGTTTGTTTGTGCGTGTGCGCAAAAAGATACGGTTTTTATAGGACAAGAATTTGTTGGGTTGCCGTATGCAGAATCGCCGTTGGGCGAAGGATTTGCGCCAGATGCCGACCAATTAATTCGTACGGATGCGTTCGATTGTGTAACCTTTGTAGAAACGGTCTTGGCGAATTCTGATGTAGAAAAACTGAATCAAATTAGATATAAAAATGCCAAAGTTGACTTTTTAGAACGGAATCATTTTGTTGAAACGGATTGGTTGCAAAATAATGCAGATATAGTGAAAAATGTTAGCGCAAATTACGGAAAAACAGCAATACGTTCGGTGCAGATAGATAAAAAAAATTGGCTGCAAAAAGTTCATAATATTGATGCTAATTTTATCCCAGTAAATGTAAAACTGGAATATCTGCCCTATTCTGAATTAAAGCAAATTAATAATGAAAAAGAATTAGTCGTATTGTTTGTTGCTGACAATCCAAAAATGCGTGATAAAATAGGAACTGATTTGGCGATTATGCATATGGGTTTTTTGTTGCCAAATGGCGTGTTACGACACGCATCAAGTGAACGCGGATGTGTGGTTGATGTTGATTTCTGGGAATATGCACAACAACGGGCGCAATCAAAAGTTAACATAGGTATAATACTGTTGGAAATACTGCAATGAGTGAAGAAAAATTGATTCAAATGGATATGGGAACGCAAGATTCAAAAAAACATAGTGATGATGCTGTGTTGTGCTTGGGTATCGAATCGTCTTGCGATGAAACGTCTGCGGCGATTGTTGATTCAGACAAAAATATTTTGTCGCATATTATTTATTCACAAATACCAGAACACCAAAAATATGGTGGTGTTGTACCAGAATTGGCTGCGCGTGCACACATATTGGCGATTGATGATGTTGTTAAAACCGCTTTGCACAAGGCGAACAAGACAATCGATGATATTGATGTCGTTGCGGCAACTGCGGGTCCCGGGTTGATTGGTGGGGTCTTGGTTGGTTGGATGGCGGCGACAGGTATCGCACAAGTATTGGACAAGCCATTGGTTGCAGTCAATCATCTGGAAGGACATGCGTTGGTGCCACGCTTGTGCGCGACTATGGCAGACGGAACGAATGAAAATGTTGATTTAGAGTTTCCTTATTTGTTAATGCTAGCATCGGGTGGACATTGTCAAATCTTG
>CALCEG010000080.1 GCA_937900435.1 uncultured Alphaproteobacteria bacterium | reverse complement strand
GCAACATCGTTGTCTGGTGGCGAACGCAGACGTGTTGAAATTGCACGCGCATTGGCAAACGACCCAAAATTTATTCTACTGGACGAACCATTCGCCGGTATTGACCCAATCGCAGTGAACGAAATTCGCAGCCTGGTATCCCAACTAAAAAATCGCGGTCTGGGCGTTATTATCACCGACCACAACGTACGCGAAACACTTGGTATTACCGACCGCAGTTATGTTTTACACGATGGGAAAATATTAAAACATGGAACAACCCCCGAAATCGTCCAAGACGAAATGGTAAAAAAAGTTTATCTGGGCGAAGATTTTGTAATGTAAAAAATCTAATAAAAAAAAACTTGGGCAACTGCCCAAGTTTTTTTTATTGATTCGTTAATTGCAATTCTATACGTCTATTCTTTCGTAATGCTTCTGCATCATCACCCTGCGCAATTGGATATAATTCACCAAACCCGGTTGGAATTAATCTGCGTTTTGAAACCCCATCTTTAATCAATTCATTGACAACCGCAGTCGCACGCAACAAAGATAATTCCGTATTATTCTTGTACGCATATGTACCTGATATAACTTGCTTTTTATCGGTATGACCATCGACACGAATAATCCAATCTATATCAGTTGGTATTTCTGCTTCCAAACCTTTTATCACATTTGCAATCGCCGCCAACTGCTGTTTACCTTGTTGCGACAGTTTATACGAACCACTTTTAAACAAAATATCACTGTTAACAATATATCTATCCCCTTTTTCGTGCATTGCCGAATTGTCCCCAACGGCTAATTTTACCCCCTTGTAAAAATCAGATTGATATTTTTCCACTTCTTTTAATTCTGCGACCTTGTCTGCCAAAGCCTTGTTCAACCGATTCGACATTTCAACATACTGCACTTCTTGGGTTCTTGATTTTTCTTCTGCTGCATCCAGTGCCGCCTGCAACTTTTCCAATTGTGCGGCCAATTCTGCACGTTGAGCCTCCATTTCTTCCTGCAGTTTTTTTCTTTCTTGTTCCAGTTGAGCTGTCTTTTCTTTATCCAAATTCGCCTGATTCAACTGTCCTGTTAAATCAGCAATCATTTTTTTCATACTATCGCCATTAGCCTGCAATTCAACAACCTTGGCTTCGTATGCGGTAATCAAGTCTTCAACACTTGCATCAATTTCGGTCAATTCATCATTTAACGCAATATTATTCTGTTCCAGCGTTTCCAGTTCATTTCGCGCCAATATCAACAGTCTTTTTGCTTCTTGTTCGTCCGCAATCATTTGCTGTATCGTCTGCGCCTGTTGTTCGTTAGTTGCGCGCAAATCTGCAACTGTTCTTGCACCACTAGATCTGTTAAACACACTTGTTGTTGTCCACAAAAACACAAAGACAATCAATAAAAAAATCAAAATTATTACCAGATTTGAAAACAAATCAACAAATCCAGGCCATGCGCTTGTTTGTGTACGATAACGAACATTCATCATTTTTCTTCTCTCTTTTTATTTCTAAAACACTTCTAAATTATCTTCTGACAGCTGTGGCGCCTTTGTAATTTCCTGTGTTGTCAGATTAAACTGTGGTATTACTTGTGCGACACGCGTATGTTTTGACAAATAGTCTTCTAGTTCACGATATACCGAATTCTGCGCAACTTGCACCTGCATTGCCAAGAATCCAACTAACAAACTGCCCCCCAGCCCTAACAAAGAACTCGTAAACGCGGTTGCCATACCAGACAATGGCGCCCCAAGTCCTGCCTGCATTGATTCCATCACCATTTCGCTTGAAAAATCAAGTCCGCTTATCAAATCTGCAAAACCACCAACTGTTAAAATTAGCCCCCAAAACGTCCCCAACAACCCTAGGAAAATCAATATATTAGATACATAACGAATCGATTCACGCGCATCATCAAAACGCATCAAAATCATATCCAACATACCATTCAACGAACTTGCCGAAATACGTTTTGGCCGATTCGCCAACATCTGCGCCACAGGACGCAACAAAACCGGTGGCAAGCTTAATTTTCTTTGTCCCGCGACATAGGCGCGCAACCATTTATATTCTGGCACTAACCCAAACATTTGAAAGAAACACAGCCCCACCCCAAACATAGTTGTACCAATAATAACACCATTCAACAGTACATTAGCGGTCGCGATTTGCATAAATTCCGCATTAAAATAAATCACCCCTGCAACAACCAAGGCTGTAAATAATGCCATTAAATTAAGAGCGCGATGAAAACTTCTTTTCATAATTCAAACCCCTACTTACACTACACAGAATAGTAAATTTTGATAAACTGTGTCAATAGGGATTATTTTAAAAGCAAATATTTTTACCTTTATAAATTTTGCGCATAAATACATCACAAAACACTTGATTTTAAAAGAATTTTTGTAATAATTATGCCGTTCCTGCTGATGGCAATGGTGCTATCGGCTGACAAAAAGTGATTCGGCGATACAAATATATCGTTATAATCAGTTTTAAAAACCAAAGGAAATAAAATGGCTTACTACGAAAGTGTTCTGGTATTTCGCCAGGACTTAACCGAACCGCAGGTTAAAGAAAAAGCGGCAAAATTTACAGAAATTATTCGTGAACTGGGTGGTGATGTTAAATCCACAGAATTCTGGGGTTTGAAAAACTTGGCATACACCATTCGTAAAAACCGCAAGGCACACTATGTTATGCTGAACATTGAATTGCCTGGCAGTCAAATCACAGAACTGGAAAGACGTTCTCGTATTGACGAAGACGTTATTCGTTTCTTGAACGTTCGCGTTGAAGAATTATCAACAACACCATCAATCATGATGAAAAAGAATACCGAGGAGGCAGAATAATGGCAGTTCGTGCAGCAATTTATCGTAAAAAATCGAACCCTTTAAAGGGCAAGGTTATTGACTACAAAGACATCAAAACATTATCACACTATATCACTGAACGTGGTAAAATTGTACCATCTCGTATCAGTGGTGTATCTCAGAAAGACCAACGCGCTTTGGCAACTGCTATTAAACGCGCACGTCATCTGGGGTTGATGCCATTTGTTCGCAACAATTTGGGTTAATCCCTAACTTATAAAACAATAAGGACAGATTATGAAAGTTATTTTAACAGAAAAAATTACAAAACTGGGCAATATCGGCGATACAGTCGAAGTTAAAACAGGCTATGCACGCAACTATTTGTTGCCAAATGGTAAAGCAATGCGCTATACACGCGAAAACGTTGCATTGTTCGAAGCCAAGAAAGCCGAATTAACCGCACGCCAAGAAGCAGCCAAGAAAACTGCAGAATCAAACGTAGATGCGGTCAAGAACGCAAAACTGCATATGATTCGTCAGGCTGGCGATACAGGTCAATTATACGGTTCTGTATCAACACGCGATATTGCGCGTATGTTAAAAGAAATTGCAAACGTATCTATCGAATCAGCCCAGGTTATGTTGGGCGCACCAATCAAGTCAGTTGGTGCATTTGATACAAAAATTGCTTTGCACCCAGACGTTATCGTTCCTGTTAAAGTGTATGTTGCACAAACACAAGACGAAATCGATGCCTTGGTTGCAGGTAAAACTTTAACATTCGGTTCCAAGAAAGCAGAAGAAACAGTTGAAGAAGAAGCAACTGCAGAACCTGCGACAGAAACTGCAGAACCTGTTGTTGCAGAAACAGCAGAAGTCGCAGAAACAACCGATGCCGAATAAAGCACAAAAAACAAAAAAATCCCACGTTTGTGGGATTTTTTTTAAATCTCTGTCAAATCTGTCATAACCAATATACCGTCTTGTTGCCATTGTGGGATTAACTTATCTATGTCTAAAATATTATTCGCTTCTAAATAAATCGCAGGGGTCAAGCCATATTTTTCTGCTGCACGTTGCGCTGCGACAATCGGAGATTCGCACATCTTGCCTGCGGCAAACCAGTTTTCTGCATCTGCAACCCAAAAATCTTTATCACTGTGTATTGCAATAGCGTGTGTTTTCGTCAAAACAACGCCCTCTTCCACACTAAAATCACGTTTTTTATTTGTTAAATACTTCACTAACTCTGAATTATCTACCCCTGTTTCTAAATCTGTATCAACAAAATCATCATCGTCATCATCAAAACTAATATCTTTAAACATTGGTGCATCCGCCCCAGAAAACATTGGCATACCACCATAATCAACATCTGCCATATCATCATCGTCATCAAAATCAATATCAAAATCTGTTGGCACAGGCAAAGCATCCATTACTTGTTCCTGCGACTCTAAATCCTGGGGGGCTGACACTTCTGGTAATTTAGTCCCAGCCTGTTGCATAAATAATAAATTTTGTTTTGCGCGCATAAAAACAGGCTTCATTTCCAATGGCAAATCTGCTGGCAAATCATTTTCTGGCTTTGTTTCTTCTTGTTTTTCTTCTTTTTCCGCCACAGGTTCTTTTTCTTGTGTTTTCTTGCCTAAATTCGGAATTTTTATTTTTGGCACAGGAATTGTAATCAGTGGCTGTTTTTTTCGAATGATAATCGTAGTTGTCGCGACATACAACGGCAAGGCTGCCAGAATTAACAAACCAAAAACGAAACCAGGAAACCCTTGCAGTTGCGCACGCAACAATCGATTCCACTGCACAACATTGAAAAAATCAAAATTAAACAAGAAGTACAATATCACCCAAACAACACAAAAATATCCCACCGTCCAAAAAAAGGCGTATTTGTGTCCCACAAAAAAATCATAAATCTTTTTCATCACAACAATAATAGACAATTTTTTTGTTTTGTCAATCGATAAATGTATTTATAAATCCTGTAAAAAAGTCTTTTTTTCTATTTAAATTTATGGCATAATATAGAAGATTAAAAAGAAAAACGAGAGGGGAACCATGTCAAAAACATCTAAATTGTTTGAAATATCGGCATTATCTGTGGGATTGTGCTTAATCGCAAGTGGCGCAAACGCGGTTACCAGTCGCACTGGTGCAACCAATGCACGCGCTGCAAGTGGCGCTACAACTGCCCGTATGCCCAGTATGCCGACATTACCATTAATATCTGTTGGAAATATCTCAACAGAAATCCCCTCTAATGGTGGCGTTCCTACTGTACCAAATAATCCTGGTCACCCAGACAACCCAGATAATCCAGATAACCCAGATAATCCAGACACCCCTGATAATCCTGCCCCATCACCATGCGCCGATGGCGGTGTACAGAATTCCAGCTATGACGTAAATATATGTATGAATGATTTGCTGCGTTGCATAAATAATGGCGCATTACCAAACGGTCTGAACGATATGTTCAACGTAGACCAACGTTATGCGATTATGAACGGTATGGGACTATGCAGCACACAGGTTGACCAATGTATTGCCAACGTTCGGCAAAACTGCAAATATGTTTATCGTACCCCAACCGATGTTTGGATTGACTTTAACTATCGCAAAGTACAACCAGAATACTACAACTTCGTTTTACGCAAGACTGGTCTTACCCCCAGCCAGGCAGAAAACACATGCTTACTAATCGACAGAAATACATACGGCAAATCTTTCGCTGCGGTCGATTCAACTGGGAAAACAACATCCGAATACAATCAGGCGATTGCCCCGTACAACAAACAACAAGGTAATGTTTTAATCAAAGCCAACCCACTGGGCGACGCTGTAAATACCGCACCGGGAACCG
>CALCEG010000079.1 GCA_937900435.1 uncultured Alphaproteobacteria bacterium | reverse complement strand
TATCGGGACCCGCAAAAATTGAAAATTTTTGTGGGTGATTCTAGGCGGGAATCAAGTGCCCCGCAGGGAATTCCCGTTCCCTTAATCCCCCCCCTTGTCATTGCACGAAAATCGCAAGAGCAAAAAAACACCGCCGATGGCGGTGTTTTTCTAATTATTAATCTGGCATATTCGGAATCGTCACCATTTCATTATAAGTCATCAAGAAACGTTTCCCAGTAATACAATAAAACTTAGTCAAAGAATCCTTGTATTCACGTTGTGCGGCAACAAAACGTTCTTCTATATCTGATTGCGCCCCTTGATAGGCAGTGAACGCACCCAACCCTGCGCCAGCCCCTGCGCCAACCAACGTAGATTTCGCACGCGCCTTGTTATCTAAATCAATCAAACCACCATCGGCCGCATCAATAGTAATCGGCACGAATTTATACATCTTATTATCACCAAGAACATCAGTCCCATTTAATTTCTCCAACTCCCATGATTCTTCGCCGTCTTCTGCCTTGCCACTGGCATCACGTTTATAAACCATATTTTTGGCATAATTTTCGTACATAATATCTTCAAAATCTTTCTTTTTCCAACCAAAAGCCTTGTCATCAACCCCCGCTAACATCGCGTTATAACGTATTCCTTGTTTTTTTGCAGAATCCAATAAAATATATACCGGCACCTCATCACCACAAGAAAGACCCGTTTGCTGAATCATCTGTTTATCAACATTAGTACCGCTATTATCTTCTGGAACCATATAACAATACTTATGAACTGAATTAACACCCTTAAAACCGTTTTCCACATAATTGTCCCAGGTGCATTTTTTGTCTTTAGAATCAATCTTTCCACAATCTGTACTTTCTTGGTCAATTAACTTCGGACTCCCACTCGCCACATTAACAGTTTTACATTTTTGCGTTTTCGGAGAATCGCCTTCCCCCTCTGACTCCGAACAAAGCATAAAAGAATTTGGATTCGAAAGATTCACATATATATTACCCTCACCTTTTTCAAAATCTTCCCCTTGTTCTTCTATCACACCGTACACACAATTTTGTTCTTTTCCCTCAATAACACATTTTTCCACACGCAAGGCACTATCGCCCTTGCCAGACATATTACCAACCAAGGCACCTGCCGCCGCATTAACACCGGCAGACATAATCATATCACCCGCAACCTTGCCACCGAATGAAGACGCTGCCATCACCCCGGCACCCCCCAACGCAGCGATTGCCGTCGATTTCAGTTTGGACTTACTGGTTCCAAACACTCCATCCTTGCCAACATCATTTTTACCCATCGCGTTTCCTGCAACCGCCATCGCCAAACCACCAGCCAATATTTTCAGACCAGCATGTTGTTTTTGTTCTTCGTTCATAACAGCGATAACATCTTCTTTGGTTGGTTCTGCATCTGCTGGAAATTCTACATTCGCCGCATCAGGCAACCAAGTATGTTGCGGAAACGCAGAAATATTACAGTTAACAGAATCGCCTGCCGCCAAATTCGCACGCGCAACGACTAAATCTTCGCCATTTGGCCCGGCCTGTGCGGCACGCATTTCAACCACTGCGACACACGTTGTCGCCCCACCTGTTCCACGTCCAGCCGTTGGCTTTGCCCACGCAAATTCACCATTTGGGTAAATCATAGAACACTTATTCAACTGTTCTACTGATACATCCGACTGTCCTGATTGAATCTGTTCTGCCAATTCTGAATTAGAAACTGCAATTGGTAATTCTTGTGGCACTGCAGCCGCCGCTGCAGCCGCAGCGGCCTGTTGACTCGCCAAATCTGCTTGATATCTGCTTTCGTTAACCTGTTGATATGCCTGCGCCTTGTTTGCACGCGACAAATTTCCAATTTTAACAGCCGCAGTCGACGACTGTGGCATCAGCGTCAACGCGCCCCCACCCAACAAAAACAAAACAGATTTAAAAGTCATTAATCCTTTGTGGAATATTTTATCAAGAGAAGCTAAAAAAGATATTTATGACATAGAAACTGAAAAATTTATTGACACTGAAACAGGTGGTTTAGATCCGCAAAAACATTCCTTGCTCACAATTGGAATTGTTGTTTGGGATGAAATTCAAGGTGAACTTTTTTCTGACGAATATGCTGTTTATTCTGATGAGTATATCGTTACTAAAAGTGCACTTCGAATTAACCATTTTAATGAAGAGGATCACAGAAGAAAAGCTATCGCACCCAAAGAAATTGTTTGCAAATTTCACGAAATCAAAGAGAATTATTTTCAAGAATTCAGCACAATTCCACTT
>CALCEG010000078.1 GCA_937900435.1 uncultured Alphaproteobacteria bacterium | reverse complement strand
ACACCAATTCCAAGAACTTTAAATATGGCGATATCAGGAATAAGAGATATATCAATTATTGCAACACCTCCAAGTGAAAGATTGCCTATTCAAACATATATTACCGAACCCCCAATGCCTATCTGGCTGCAAACAACGATAAGAAAAAAAGTATAAGCGTTTTTTCATTTCCGATCCTTTTATTCGTACTGGCGTTCGACCAGGTACACCCATTCCGTGCCGCTGGTGATTAAATTTATAACGGTTGCCCATTTGAACCCGATTTCTTGGGTAATTACCCGCTGCATGGTTTCATATGGGATTTGCTTAAAAAGCCTGTGATACACCATATATTTATTTGGGTTCATCTGAATAGCGGTTATATCGTTCATAGCGGCAATTCCTTGATTTCAAATATTACATAATCGTCCAGGTCAACAGCCAAGTTCGTATGACGCCATTCATACACATATTCGTCCAGCGCAGCCCTGTCCTTGGCCATCAAAACCCTTGGATAACCATTAAATGTTTCATTTTTTTTCAAGAACTCAAACAAATCGTCTTTTGCAATTGCTATAATCATGCTGCGTCCTTTTGTTTTGCTGGGGGCAAATCTTGAATCTGGCGCATAATTTCCGTTATTTCATCCGGGGAATCCGTGCGAATTACATCATCCGCAATACCCGTTTTATAATCTATGACATACCCGCCGTCGGTCCGGCGCAACACCGCACATTCAAATTTACAGCATCCGGTTATCAACGGTGCGTCTTTGATAACCGATATTCCGTACCCGTTATCAAAAACTTTTTTGAATGTTTGCCGTCTTTGTTTTCGGCCAGGAATGGCAAACCGCTATTCTTTGCCTCGACTGCCAGGTGGTGTGCCCACCAATTCAAATCGTTGTATGTTTTATATTTGCGTTGCATGACTTATCCTTTTATTCATCCAATAAATCTTCTTGGTGGGTTGTCCATTCTTCCAACGCAAGGCGGATTTCGTCCTTTGATTCTACCAGACCCCATTCAAGGCGCATCCAGTCCCAAAATTTCTCAAACTGTGAATCTGATAAATCTTCGGCGACGTAATAACGTGCACTGTCTTTGTCAACCCATGCTGTAATTTGATTTGGTAATTCAGAAATCAGGTCGTTAACCAATTGATGGGCATCTTTGTTGCCTTTTTTTAACAGGGTTCGCAACTGTGCCACGGTCATTTGTTCCCGTTCGGGAATATTGGGGTCATTTTGGGGTGTAATTGGGGTATTTGTTCCCGCTCGGGAAAAATATTGTGCAGCGGCTGCCAATCCGTCCAGAATATCGGCGGTTTTATATTTCTTGCCCTTGTGTTCTAGGGTTTCAAACTGAATATGCAGTGACATTAATAGTTTGTTAAAATCGTTAAGTTTGCATGTGATTGGCTCGGCGGGACAATTTTTAGCTAATTCAACTTCTGTTATTTTAATATTATCAGTCATTTCTGGTCCTTTTATTTAGTCTTGAATTGTGCTGTCAAACTTGACGTCTTCTGATCCCACGACTTCTTTTGGGATGTCATACCCGATTTTACGTAACATGTGTATGATTTCTTTTTCTGTGCGTCCATCTTCCAGCCAGCAATACGCGTCGCTTTCAGTGCCGTTTTTGATGCCGATTGCTTTGCAGATTTGGTCTATACCCTCATCGGTTCTGATTTCACTTGCCAGCGCAGCCAGATATATATTTTTTCTTGCTTTCATGGTCAATCCTTTTATTTATTCCAATTCAGGAACTTTTCCCACAATTCGGGCCATGTTGCTTTTATCTTGGCGGTGTTTGTTTTATCGGCATACAGCAACGCCCGCCCCAGGTTTTGTTCAAACGATCCGCCGTATAATTCCATATTGTGTGCCACAATTACCTGTTCATCATAGATTTTTTCGTTCATGGTTTAATCCTTTTATTTCAAAAACCAATTTTTAATTTCTTTCCATGTGCCGGTGAACAGGGGGCCTTTGAAGTCGTTTTCTTTGCCCCAAACCTGCCCCATACCATCATATGATTTGAACCCCGATTTTGGAATAACCGTATAAATAACATCGCCAGATTCAATGTCACAAATGCGGAAATCGTCATACAGTCGCCCAACGCAAGGGCAGTTATTTTTGAAAAACACATACGTTTTATCGTTATCAAATTTATTTGATTTTGAAATCGCTTTTAATTTTTTTATAAGGGCAACGCCTTTCTTTTCCAATGCGGAATCACGGCAAAACCAGTCGTACCAAAGTCCTTTAATGACCAATTCACCGTTGTCAAATAATGCGATTGTATCGTTGATTGTTAGTTCGTTTTTCATTTTATATCCTTTTGCTTTTTTACATGCGTATTATATTACATTTCAAAACAATATCAAGTAAAAAATTCAGGATATTTTTTATCGTTTTTCGATTATGTATTTGCCGATTTTGAACGGCGATCCGTGGCGAT
>CALCEG010000077.1 GCA_937900435.1 uncultured Alphaproteobacteria bacterium | reverse complement strand
GAATAGACATGGATATCTTCGGGCGAAACATAGCGCAGGTAAATCCCGTAAATCTGGGCGGATACCTCCATATACTTTTTCATGCGGGGCATGGCGGTGATGTATTCGACCCCACGCGGGATTTCAAAGACCCGACATCGGTTGCGAATCCCCAGCGCCTTCATCGCTGGCGTTATCGCCAGACAGACCGACCCCCGCCCCCGTGACGGGTCCGCCACCACCAGGTTTGTTGTAAATGGGTCCAGCCCACGGTCAACCGCTTCGACCGAGGCAAAGAAACTCTTTAAATCAATGCAAAGATAAAACCTTTCCGCCATTCTGTGAATCAGTATAAACCGAATTCACCAGATGTCAAAAAGGATTGTATGGATAAAGAAACCCGCCCGATTGGGCGGGTTTATCTTGTTAAATATTTTCACAATTATTCTGCGTCCTGTTGTTTCTTGCGCAGCATCAGTTCTGGTTTACCCGCATTCAATTCAGGCGACACCGCAAACCCCAAATTATCAATAAAGGTTTGAATTTGTGATTTGATTTGCGCCACATCTACATCGTCGGGGGTACAGTATTCTACCTCTAAAAACAGTCCCAAATCTGCCACAGTTTCAAATTCAATTGTATAATCGCCGGCACGATATGTTCGTTTCAGATTATCAATTTTTATCAATTCACGCAGTCCCAGCGCATGCATAATTTCGCACAGGGTAGACATGTCTGCGACGGTTGTTTCAGCTTCATCAGAATAAAGCCAGGTATCGCCATCAAAATGGTCGTTTTTATATGTGATATAATTCACCCCGTCTTTTTGACGTGTGCGACAGCATGCATACAGGCGGCCGTTGCTGTCCGGCTGTAATTCGGGACGCAATGGGTCATAATAGTATGTATCAACCGTTCGTTTGTCGCCCAAGAATTCAAATGCAGACAACTTACGCAGAACGTCTGATTCGTCTGCGAAAACCTGAACCAAGATTTCAATTTCTTTCATTTATACTCTCCATTTTCTCTATTGCTTGTTTTAAAGATTCTTTTGTATCAAGGGTTATTCCCATTTTCATCCACCAGAATGTTCTGTGTTCTTTCATGACTGCATTTGCTGCATCACGACCAAACAAGTGTCCCATAACATTCACAGATTCTTCTAAATTTGCAAACATCAAAGGCACCTTGATATTTGTTTTGTACCATGTTAAACAGCAATTTCTGGGACTGTGAATTTTTGCCGAACGTTTATCACACCATTCGTTAAACGAGTTTGCAACGATATTATCTGGAATATACCGATACCACATTTCATTAAGCTCATCCTTAAACGTTTCGTCCCAGCCAATTGTAACAAAAACACCATCATCTGACAAATTTCTGTAAACCGATTTTAATTCATCTAAGCAGGTCTCTCTGTTAAAGATTCGTGATGGAAACCCAAAAGAACTAATTATAAAAGACGATGGTTTATCCAATACAAAATCTTTAATTGAGTTTTGTTCCAATTTTATATCATTAACATACAGCTTTTGTCGATTTATAATTCTATCTAGGTATGCCAACATATCCGCACTAAAATCAACGCCATACAATGTACCTTCGTATGGTATTCTTTTAAGAATATGTCTAAAGGTCTTACCTGTTCCTGTCGCTAAATCAACAGGGTTTACAATTTTCAAGCCCATTTTCTTGATTTTTCTTAATACTAAATCAAAACACACGTTCTCTATATCTTCCGCCTCTGAAAAGATATTATAAACACTGGGGTCTGCATACCATTTATCAGTATCATCAGCAATCAGCCCATTTTCATTCACACGGCATCTAGAAAGAATCTTACGTTCCGATCGCATTTGTTCGTTTTTTATACGAGAAAGCGTATCCGTGGCCTCGCTTATAACTTGTAAATTGTTTTCTTCATCCAGCAAGTCTTCAATTATACTGATGTTTCTGCGTGCGTTAATCTTGGACAGACCACGCAACGACATCTTACGAATAAGCGGATCTTTACTTTTTAGCCCCGCGATAAAATTGTCTTCAAAACTGCCCCTTGGGTCTTTGGACGCAACTGTATATGCAGTATAAATTATCTCGTAATCTGTTGATGTTTCTATTATGCGTTTTATCTGTTGAATAATGTCATTATCAAACAGACGCAAATGTCCGATAAGCCACATTGTATTCAATAAGATGTTCTTTTCATTTGATTCCAAGAAATACTTTTTCAAGCTCGGGAAAATCTTTTCCTTGATATCAATATTGGTCGCATTCAGCAGAATGGATATTATATTTCTTTTATCCTCTATATGTTTCAAACTATCTTCCAGACCACAAACCTTGCGCCCCTTTAAACTACGTTTCAAATTATTGATTGAACTTTTTCCAGTTAATTTCTCTAACGCAAAGGCGGACATCCACCAGGACTCCGAACTTTTTGCATAATTTAAGACTTCATATAAGAAATCAACTATTGTTTGGTCTTTGGTATTCTTCTCGCCAACAGCCCAAACCAGCCCCTTGGATTCGTATAGATACGCACGCTTTCTTTCAGATATACTTTTAAAACCAGCGGCAATTGTAGGAACATCAAAATGTTGAACAATACTGCCTACGTTCC
>CALCEG010000076.1 GCA_937900435.1 uncultured Alphaproteobacteria bacterium | reverse complement strand
GCGACACACAGCGTAAAATGCTTGAGAATGAGGGCATAGTTTTTGAGGCGGACGGACATATTGATTTGGATAAATATCAATGGAAAAACGACACTCCGTAGAGTGTCGTTTTTGTTTTTATGCGTGATGCGTTTTGGAGCAATGTGTACAATCGGGGTAAAAAGTGATGTTGGCCCAGAATATAACTTTTTGCGTGGTTTTATTGCTGTGTGTATGGGGGCGATTGGTTTCGGTGTGTTAAGTTCGAATGCGGGGGGGCTGTTTGGCGCAATAGCAGCCGCAGATTTAAAAGCCGCCTTTGATGGCTTGGCAGTTGTTGTTGGAATATTATCTGTGTTGGTGTTCTTGTGGATGGGTGCTTTGGTAATGCATGTTAAGATTTCTCATCTGGTCAGTGCGTGGGCGGTATTTATGAAGTGGTTGCGGTTTGTTGGCGCTGCATTCAGATTAACAAAACCAATTGTCGAAGATGGCAGCACCCCAGATGTTGACGATGCTGGGCAAGACGGGGATAAAAAAGAACAAGAAAAAAAACAAAAAGTAAAACGTTCGCTGTTGGGACGAAAAACAGATAATAAAAAAGAAGAAAAGAAAAAAGCGGTGGTGGCAGCTGCGCCTGCACCAAAGGTGGTTCAGGCTGTGTCTGTATATGAATTGCCAGATACAAAATTGCTGGAACGCTCTAACTTTAGTAAATATTCTGTAACCCCAGAATTAAAACAAAATGCGCGCAGTATGGAAGTGAAATTTGCACAGTACGGTGTGCGTGGCAAGGTGGTTGGAATAAAACCAGGACCAATTGTAACCTTGTATGAGTTTATGCCTGATGATGGTACGCGTATGGCGGATGTAAACAAAACTGTAACTGATATGACGCGTGCAATGGCAACAGAAAGTATCAGAATTGCACATATACCACGGACACAATTAATCGGTGTGGAAATGGTGAACTTAACCCGACAGACTGTTCGATATCGTGGTCTGTTGGAAAATCCGTTGTTCGTGGAATCTAAGTACAAAATACCATTGGCTTTGGGGGTAGATATTGGCGGAAATCCGATGTATTTTGATTTGGCAAAAATGCCTCATATGTTGGTTGCAGGACGTACTGGGTCTGGGAAATCTGTGTTTGTTCAGTCAATCATTACATCAATTGTTTATCATTTTACGCCTGATAAATGTAAACTGATAATTATTGACCCAAAAGGGGTTGATTTTGGGTTCTGGGATGATATTCCCCACCTGATAACACCGATTGTAAAGTTGGAACCAGAACCAGCTGTAAACGCACTGAAATGGGCGGTGCGTGAAATGGAAGAACGATATAAACAGATGCAGCAATTAAATGCGCGCAATATTGAATCTTATAATGAAATCGCTGCGCAAAAACGTGCAAGTGGTGAAAAATTAACAAAACAAGTTGCCGTTGGGACAGACGAAGAAACAGGCGAATTGTTGTTTGAAACACAAGAGATAGATTTGTCAGATTTGCCATATATGGTCATTATTATTGACGAGGTGGCAGACCTGATGAGTTTGGCGCGTAAAGAGGTTGAGGCTTGTGTACAACGTATTGCGCAAAAGGCGCGTGCCGTTGGTATTCACATGATTATTGCCACACAACGTCCATCAACAAATGTAATAACAGGTCTGATAAAAGCTAACTGCCCTGCTCGTATTGCCTTTAAGGTTACGTCCGGTGTTGATAGCAAGACAATCCTTGATACGGTTGGAGCACAGCAACTAATCGGTCGTGGTGATATGCTATTGTCTAATGGTAGTGAAATGACACGCGTTCAATGTGCATTTATTGATACGCCTGAAGTTGAAGCTATTTGCGAACATATCAATGGACAA
Source organism: uncultured Alphaproteobacteria bacterium (assembly GCA_937900435.1). Taxonomy (GTDB): domain Bacteria; phylum Pseudomonadota; class Alphaproteobacteria; order Rs-D84; family Rs-D84; genus Enterousia. The sequence goes on along the minus strand of CALCEG010000076.1, from coordinate 372 downwards.
GTTGGTTATCCAAATGCATATATACTTCCTGAACCTATAATTGAAAACGATACAATTTCCGGTGGTGGCAGTGGTTCTAATTTCGGTGATAGAGATGAATATTTCGATGAAATTGCAAGAATGATTGTAAATAGCAATACAGCATCAACGTCATCTCTGCAGAGACGTTATAATATCGGATACAACAGAGCAGGAAGAATTATGGACCAATTAGAAGCAGCCGGAATTGTTGGCCCTTCACAAGGAGGAAAGCCTCGTGCTGTACTTGTAGATGCGATTACTTTAGAAACGATATTAGGCGATAAAAATAGTTGACAAAATGAAGTATTTAAAATATATATTATTGTTATTTATTGGGTTTACTGTTAGTTT
>CALCEG010000075.1 GCA_937900435.1 uncultured Alphaproteobacteria bacterium | reverse complement strand
GGTTTCGTGATGCGCGGGGTTTGTTGGATCAATCAAATAGCGCGGATTGCGTATGTCGTGCGCAAATGGATGGTTGGCGTTATAGCCAATCATATAATTGCGATAAGTATTTGAAGTCTTGGTTGCAGGAGAATTTATATCTTGGTATAGATTATACGCCATTGGATTGTCAAACCAGTCCGCCATACTGTGTAATTCTGGTGCACCGCGATATTCAATCGCAGGTTTTTGTCCATGGGGAATTGTGCATTTGTATACTTTCAGCGTGTCCCCAAGGTGTAAATCATAACTGTTCGAACCCAAACAGCGTTCGTCAAATGGGGTGATGATAATGTCTGGGGTTTTGCCCGACATACGTTTTAAGATTTCTGGTCCTGTTAATTGCATGGGTAAGACTCCTGTGATGTTTGTTTTATCGCTTGAATGTTTAGCATACTTGGCGGATTTTGCAAGATTTTTATTCACTTTTGAAATTGTTATGATATGATTTTCCGTATGACAGAAAAAACATATTCAGGTTTTGTGGCCATTATCGGGCCAACAAACGCAGGTAAAAGTACTTTATTAAATCAAATTATGGGGCGTAAAGTTTCGATTGTTTCGCACAAGGTGCAGACAACACGAACCAGATTGCGCGCAGTGAAAATGGTCGGAACACGACAATTAATCTTTGTCGATACCCCCGGGGTTTTCAAGCCTTCGCGCCGATTGGATCGGGCAATGGTTGCGGCTGCGATGGATGCGGTGTCTGATGCAGATGCGGTGCTGTTGTTGCTGGACGCGCAAAAGGGTATAACGGAAACTATTCGGGCATTGGTTGAAAAAATAAAAGACAAGGCAAATATTTTTGTCGCCTTGAACAAGGTTGATGCAGTGCCAAAGTTAGAATTGTTGCCAATGGTCGCGGAAATATCGCAGATGGCACAATGGAACGATATTTTTATGATTTCTGCGCTGAAAAATGACGGGATTGAAAAAATGCTGACTGCACTGGCGGATGTTATGCCAGAAAGCCCGTACTTGTTCGATACGGTTGATGCGCCAGATGTGCCAGATGAATTGTACTTGTCGGAATTAACGCGTGAGAAAATATATAAATACATTCATCAAGAATTGCCGTATCATATTAATGTTGTTACAGAACGGGTACAGGTTGCCGATGATGGTGTCTTGGACATTTATCAGAAAATCGCTGTGCGTAATGATGGGCATAAAAAGATTGTTGTTGGACGTGGTGGCGCGCAATTAAAGAAAATTGGAACCGCCGCCCGTCACGATATCCAAGACCAATGGGGTGTAAATGCACGATTGCATCTTTTTGTTCGTCATTAAGACTAGCAGAAAAGATTGTTAGCAATTCATATTTGTTCATAATTTACCTCCTAAAAAAGTAGACTGCGGCGCCCAAAAAGGACGCCGCAGCCGTTTTTCTGCGACAAAACGCACAGTCCCATAACGCGCAGGACTGCGGAGAACCCCAATTGCGTAGGTCTTCTGACTCGTGCTTGCTTGTAAGCGGCGGTTCTGTCTTCCCAGTTTCCCAGTGACTGACTTTCGTCTTAGAACCAACCATAGGCACATACAGCGGCGGTACCGTCCGGGATTCGCACCCGGTTATCTTGTTCAGCAAAGGCCCCCGAACAAGGCCCCTGCCACGCAATGGTTTATCCAGTTGTCCTTACTATCATAGCACCAGCCGCCAGCTATGTCAAGTCCCACAAATTGCTGTTTATCGTTCTCTTTAGCGCC
>CALCEG010000074.1 GCA_937900435.1 uncultured Alphaproteobacteria bacterium | reverse complement strand
GGTGTTAACAAACTGTTTGGCAAACTGGTAAGTAACGACAAACTGCGTGAAAAGTTTACCAGCAAGGATACTGATGGCGATATTACCAAATGGATTAATAAGGGACTGGAAGAAACAAATTATAAAAGTGGCGATCATGCACTGACACCACTATATACCGACAGAAGAACATTTTGGAATGAGGCAAAAAAGAAAGTCAATGATTTCTATGTCGATACTTTGGGAAAATTAAACCAAAAACATACGCGTCATCTTTATTCAACAAATGCGCGCTTTATTGTTGCGGAATTAATAAAAAAGGGCATTAAACCAACCGATGGAACCGCAAAAATGGTAGAGGCCTTTGGTGCAATAAATGGAAATTTGCCAAATCCTGTGCAAAAAGAGCTGAAATGGTTTAAAGAAGTAATGGAAAAATTATCTGGTCAAGACTTCTTTAAAGACGCATTGCGTGATGGCGACCAAATGCGACAACTGGTTCAGGAAATCATTAAAGCCGCAGTTCATGACGATAAAGTCGAAGAAGCAAAGGTTGCATTGGAAACATTGGCCGTAATGCGATATACGATGACAACATCATCGGTTCGCGACAAATTAAAAGCAACCGATTTTACACTGTTTTCTGATGGCGGACTGTCGTGGAACAAAAATGAATTTGTCAAAGGTGTTACCACGGCATTTGATAAAACCCTGAAAGTGGGCTTACGGGCGGCTTTTGAAGTAGGAAACCTGGCAAAAAATGCGATAAAAGAAAATGGGGTAAAGTTTAAAGAGGGCACCGCCCGACTGGATAAGCGAACCACAGAAAGTGTCGAATATGCAGATGCCACGAAAAAAGACAAAATGGAAAAATTATTTGCATTCTGGGATTTTGTAAATTCTTCTGCGAATACCAAAGATTATAATTTGTTTATGTCGCATAAAAAACGCCAAGAACAGGTAGACGCTCCTTCTACTACACCAGGCAGCACCATTATGCAAAAACGTTTTAATGACTATCTAACAAGCAATTCGATTGGTAAATAACCATAGGGTTATTGTGTTCGCCCCCACAAATCCCCTTGCGTTTTGGAAAAAAGTGTTTATAATTAGCGTGATTTTGCGGGTGGGCGCATTATCAATCCGATTAACCCCACAAGACCTCGCCTTAGAAAAAAATTAATTATGGCGATGGCAAACTTTGATGAAAATTTCTTATGAAAGATTTATCCAAAGATTTATTTAATCCACTGTCTGGCGAAGATTTTGTCCAGATGTTTGACGAAAATTATGGAACCCAAGAAACATTACAAGGTTATGCAACAAAAGGTACTGTCAAAGACATTCGTGGCGACTTTGCAATGGTTGATGTTGGCCTGAAATCCGAAGGACGTGTGCCATTAAAAGAATTTGGCGCATCTGTTCCATCTGTCGGTGATATCATTGACGTTTTCGTTGAAAGATATGAAACACGCGAAGGTACAGCTGTATTGTCTTATACCAAGGCACGCGCAGAAAAAGCATGGAAAGACTTGGAAAAGACAGTCGCAGAAGGTGTCGACCCAGAAGGTACAATTATCGAAGTTGTTCGTGGTGGCTTTACAGTCGATATCAACGGCGTATTCGCATTTATGCCTTCTTCACAAGTTGACCACAAACCAATCCGCGATGCAAAATCTTTGATTGGGTTGAAAGACAAATTCCGCGTATTAAAGATGGACGCGTTGCGTACAAACGCAATTGTTTCACGTCGCGCAATCCAATCTGATGCAATCGCAGCCGCACAAAAAGAAGCAATGAAAAACATTTCATTGGGTTCTGTTATCGAAGGTACTGTTAAAAACATCACTGATTACGGTGTGTTTATTGACTTGGGCGGTATTGATGGTTTGTTGCACGTCACAGACTTGTCTTGGAAACGCATCAACCACCCACGCGAATTGGTTCACGTTGGTGAAAAAATTATGGTCAAAGTTATCCAGTTCGACCCAGAAACTCATCGTATTTCATTGGGTGCAAAACAACTGGAAGAAGACCCATGGGATACTGCATCACGCGCATTTAATGTTGGCGACACAGTATCAGGTAAAGTGTCTTCGTTGACCGATTATGGTGCATTTATTGACCTGGGCAACAATATCGAAGGCTTGGTACATATGTCTGAATTGTCTTGGACAAACAAGAACATTCACCCAAGCAAAGTTTTGCAAAATGGTCAAGAAATCAATGTTGTCGTTTTGGATATCGACCAGGAAAAACGCCGTATTTCATTGGGATACAAGCAGTTGCAACCAAATCCATGGAAACAATTTGCTGAAACACACAATGTTGGCGATGTAATCACTGGACCAATCAAAAACACAACTGAATTCGGTTTGTTCGTTGCATTGACACCAGAATTGGACGGTATGGTTCATATTTCTGACTTGTCTTGGAACAAATTGGACGAAGAAGAACTGAAAAAGTTCGTTCGTGGCCAAGAAGTGACTGCGAAAATTTTGGATATCAATCCAGAAAAAGAACGCGTTACATTGGGCATCAAACAATTAACAGAAAGCGCAGAAAACAACGCAGCTGCTATCAAAAAAGGCGCAGTTGTATGCGGTACTGTTTCTGAAATCACACCAGACGAACTGATTTTGGCATTGCCAAACGATATTCGTGGTGTAATTCGTCGCACAGACTTGTCACGCGAAAAAGCAGAACAAGACACAGGTAAATACAACATCGGTGATTCTGTCGAAGCATCAGTTGTATCTGTCGAAGACAACACTGTTAAATTGTCTGTTCGCGCATTGCAAGTCACACTGGAAAAACAAGCAGTGAAAGAATTCGCAAACGAAGCAGACAGTGGTTCTGTTTTGGGCGATATCTTGGGCGCAGCGATTGAAAACAGTAAAAAATAATTGCAATTTGTGATTGTTTTTCGCCTGTCATTTTGTTGACAGGCGATTTTTTTATGCTAACTTGTGTAAAAAGGTAAAAAAATGAATAAAAAACTTGAAAATATACGCCCTTGGTATGAATACGGGTCTTGGTTTATAAAATATCAAGGCAAAATACACGATTTAAATAATTTGCCCAACGACTTTATTATTGATGCGAATTTGGATTTTTCGGATATGGGGTTAACCGAACTGCCAAACCTGTCAAATGTTATTGTTATGGGGAATTTTGATTGCGGCTATAATGAACTAATGTCTTTACGCGGCGCGCCAGGTTTTTTTGTTGGTGGGAATTTTAATTGTTCTTCGAATTTGCTGGAATCCTTGAAGTATAGCCCCAGGCACGTTGGTGGCAACTTTGATTGCAGCGACAATCGTTTAAACGCCTTGAAATATTCGCCGAAAAAAATTAACGGGAATTTTGACTGTTGTTTTAATCAACTGAAAACATTGGACGGCGCGCCAAAATATGTCGGAAAAACATTCCACTGTGGGACAAACCTGTTGCAAACACTGAACGGCGCACCAAAGTATGTCGGTGGCGATTTTATTTGCTGTATAAACAAACTGATAACTTTAAGCGGCGCGCCAAAGAATATCAAAGGCTCGTTCGATTGCAGTCAAAATAATCTGTACAGTTTAAAGCATGCACCAAAAACTGTGGGCGGTTTTTTCGATTGTTCTTTTAACGATATAATGACTTTGTTAAATGCGCCGCAACATGTCGGCAGTATGTTTATTTGCTATAATAATAAATTTACAAAAGATTCTGTCGCGCCACAATATGTGACGAAATATAAATACGTTTCTGGAATCAATAAAGAAACATTAAACGCGATGGTGTTTAAACAAACACAAAAAGCGTATAATGATGCGTTCGCTTTCTTGAAAAACGCAAAACGTTTTATAAAGCAAAAATAACTACTTTGGTTTGACAAAATCAAAGCTGTAATATAACATTCTGTACGAAGAAGGACAAGTGATGGCTGAAGCAATTTATTTTATGCAAGATGGAAAAAAGTATAATTTATATGACTTGCCACGCGATTTTATTATTAATACCGATATTAATTTGTCAAAATTAGGATTAACAAAATTACCAAATTTATCCAACGTTGTTGTAAATGGTGATTTTAATTGTTCTCATAATAATTTACGCGATTTAGAAGGTGCACCAAGGGTGGTTAACGGTGATTTCTGGTGCGGTTCAAACAAATTGACTTCGTTGTATGGGGGACCAAAGATTGTCGTCGGATGGTTTAATTGCGATAATAATAATTTGCAAAATTTGAATTATTCGCCTGTGTTTGTTGATGGTGAATTTGATTGTTCTTGTAATCAATTAACTGATTTGTATAATCAGAACAAACATATTGGGGGAAATTTTATATGCAATCATAATAAATTAAAAACATTGAAAAATATGCCAACTAATATTGGTGTTGGTATCGATTGTTGCAACAATGAATTGATTTCGTTGATTGGCGCGCCAGAATTTACAACCGGTTTTTTCTTGTGCGCACATAACAAGCTGCAAACACTGCGTTATGCGCCAAGAATTGTAAACGGTCATTTTAATTGTAGCGACAATCAATTAAAGTCCCTGAAATACTCACCCAGAATCGTGGGAAACGGTCTTAATTGTTGTTCAAACCTGCTGACCGATTTTCGCCACGCACCAAAGGTATTAAAAGGAAGTATACTTATCTTTGAAAACCCGTTCAAAGAAGATGTTCAAAAAATACTGCAAAGGTATAAAAGAAATCATGGCAGATAAGAAGAAAATAATCGTTCTGATTGGTGGACCAGGAGTCGGTAAAGGAAGCATTGCAAAAATGATGCTGGATTTGCAGCCCTATAACTATATCGGCGTGGGCGCGTTGTTGCGTGCGTTGCCACCAAAATCAGAAGTTCACAAAATCATAGAAACTGGAAATCTGGTTCCTGATGAAATATTATTCGACTTGCTGCACAAACAGATAAATGATGGTGCGGATATAATCTTGGACGGATTCCCACGCAAGACATCGCAGGCAAAGTGGCTGGTGGAAAATTATGCTGATAAATTTGATGTTCGTATTTTAAACTTGGTTGTGTCGCCAGACGTTTTAATCAATCGTATCAATAAACGTATCGCCAGTGGCAGTGCCCGCGCAGACGATAAAAACCAAGACATAATTCGTGCGCGATTACAGACTTTCTTGGACGAAACAGTGCCGGCAATCGAATGGCTGCGTGGTGCAAAAAAAATTATTTTTTCTGATGTTGACGTTAGCGGAAATTTAGATAATAATTTGTCGGAAATTATGACAGCGTTAGAACACTAGTCTGTATATAAAAATTTTAACAAGTAAACTTAACCAAAGGGAAAGAAAAATGAAAATCAAACCATTTGCTGGGGTGCGCCCACCAAAAGAATTGGCTGCAGAAGTTGCTTCACGTCCGTATGACGTTTTGAACTCGGTCGAAGCCAAGGCCGAAGCTGGTGAAAAATCTTTGTTGCACATAATCAAACCAGAAATTGACTTTGACCCAATCGCAGACGAACATTCACAACCTGTATATGACAAAGCGGTTGAAAACTTTAAATTGTGGCAAGAACGTGGCTGGCTGGTGCAAGACGATAATGAAATGTACTATGTATATGCACAAACAATGAATGGTCGTACACAATATGGTCTGGTTGCGGCGGCAAATGTTGATGACTATATGACAGGAAAAATCAAAAAACACGAACTGACACGCAAGGACAAAGAAGAAGACCGTATGATTCACGTTCGTATCCAAAATGCAAATATTGAACCTGTGTTCTTTGCATATCCAGACGTTGATGAAATGAATCAAATTGTCGAAAATATTGTTAAAAATCAAGAACCAGAATATGACTTTGTCGCAGAAGATGGCTTTGGTCATACTTTCTGGGCAATTCGCGATGCAGAAACAAACGCGCGTATCACAGAAATCTTTGCGCAAATTCCAGCACTGTATGTCGCGGACGGGCATCATCGTACCGCTGCTGCCGCATTGGTTGGTGCAGAAAAACGCGCCGCGAACCCAAATCATACAGGGGACGAAGAATATAACTATTTCTTGGCTGTGATTTTCCCAGAAAGTCAATTAAACATCATTGACTATAATCGCGTTGTTATGGACTTGAACGGATTGAACGAAGAAGAATTCTTGGGCAAACTGTCTGAATCATTTGATGTTGTTGAAAAAGGCACTGAAATTTATAAGCCAAACGCATTGCATAACTTTGGTATGTATTTGGGTGGCAAATGGTATTCTTTGACCGCAAAGGCAGGAACATACGACGACAACGACCCAATCGGTACATTGGACGTCACAGTTCTGTCTAACCTGGTGTTCGACAAGATTCTGAATTTGGGCGATTTACGCACCAGCAAACGTATTGACTTTGTCGGTGGTATTCGCGGATTGGGCGAACTGCAAAAACGCGTAGACAGTGGCGAAATGGTTGCGGCATTTGCATTGTACCCTGTCACAATGCGTCAAATTATTGACATCGCAGATTCAGGCAACATAATGCCACCAAAAACAACTTGGTTTGAACCAAAATTGCGCAGTGGCTTGGTAATTCACAAACTGTCGTAAAACGATTAATCCCCCGATTTTATCTGTCTGCTTTTTTGGTACACAGTTTAAAGTGGGGGATTTTTTATTTTTATTTTAATTTAATTTGACTTTTTAGATAAATACATATAAAATACATCTTCGCATGGGGTTGTAGCTCAGTTGGTAGAGCACTTGCATGGCATGCAAGGGGTCGTCGG
>CALCEG010000073.1 GCA_937900435.1 uncultured Alphaproteobacteria bacterium | reverse complement strand
TCGCAAACACCCCATTGAAAATCAAGGGGTGTTTTTTTTGTAAAAACGTTGTCATCCTGTGGCTCTTTCAGCCTCCACTCACTCTCTCGTCATACCCGCACCGGCAGGAATCTAGTGCCCCGCAGGGACAAACACACGCACTCTCGTCATACCCGCGCAGGCGGGTATGAAGTGCCCCGCAGGGTAATTTATTTCCCTAATTCCCACCGTCCTTGGCGGGTGGCTTAAATAAAATTGTTCTTTTATGCACCCCTCGGCTCGTTATACTCGCCACTCCCGAGCATTTTACTTCATTTTTAATTTTTCTCTTCTTGCACCTCACACTCTCGTCATACCCGCCTGCGCGGGTATGAAGTGCCCCGCAGGGTAAATTCCCTACACCCAAAAACAATCCCCAAAGGTTAACTTTGGGGCTGTTTTTTTATTTTCCTTTTGATAAATATTTTTCAAAGATTTTCTTTTGTGCCCGACTTGGTGTATTGGTCGCGTGTATCATTTTCGCAGTTTCTTTGTTATCAACAGGTTTAACGCCATATTTGATATACAAATCCGCTATTTTATCAGCAACGACTGTGCCACTAACGACCTTGCCAGATTGTATACGTTCTGCGGCTTGTTTTAATTTTGCATGACGTTCTTTTTTTGTGTCTGCCATATTTCTATCGTTTGACACATATACTTCATAACCCTTTTTAAACCCAAAAGTATCGCGCATTTCTTGTTTTAATTTAGCGTCTTCTGCCACTTCGTGCAACGCACGAACAAAGCGCAAAACTTCGTTGTTTTTATTAAACTTGTTGTATTTGGTTTTTATTGTCGCATACAGCAATTTAATAATATCTTGGTTATAATAGCTCAAATTTTTTGTTTTGTTTAGTGTTTTCATAAACGGTGTGATATCGCGTTCGTCTGCAATAATTTTCTCTATTCTTTGTTTTATTGCAAATGCGCTTTCAAAGAACTGTGTTGTACCTGCGCCGAACTGTTTTACCAGTTCTTCATCGGACATCGCGTTAAGTTTTGCCTGTTCTTCCTTGTTAAAAAAGATTTCAATATTTTTAGTCTTTTTAAAGTATTTCCATTTAAGTCTGTCTATCAGCACCGCGATTTTTGCACGCATAAGCACATTATACATATTTTCATCTTCGTATTCTCCGGTGTGTGGTGCTTTTTTATCGGCGATCCTATATTGTTTGTCTGCTTCGTTAATCCAATTTTTACGAGAAGCGCTAAAATTATGTTGTTTAGCAAATTCCAGCATCAATTCACGAAATTCTTTGGGCAAATTTTTTATACCTTCTTCGATTTCCTGTCTGTCGACACCACGAAAGAAATCGTGAATCGCGGTTGCGCGTGGGTATTTTTTACCAGTCAGCATTGCTTCGATTCCAACAGGTGTAAAATTATACATTTTTTGCATCAGATTATGATAAAACCCAAAATTATACATCAATTTGTCGTGGTTTTGAATATCTTGTAAGTGCTGTTTCATTTTCTTATCGATTCTTGAAAACAGTTTTACATAGTCAATTTTCTTGCGTATTTCCGATGGCGACAATTCAGGATTTATTTTTATTTGCTTCAGGTGTTTTTCAACAAAAGAATCCACTTCTGCCAACAGGTTATGCTGGTTTTTTAAGTCTTCTTTGCCCCCGTCTGACTCATAAAACACAACCTTGTTATTATCATCGTCAATCCGAATCCCGACATATTCGCGCGCACTTAGTATACGTTCGTTCTCAATATCATAGTATGTTGGTTGAGTGTGTTTTGTAAATGTATATTTTAAATTATCAGCCATAAAATCTCCTTTCTATCGCATGTAATTATATCACAAAACACAATGTATAACAAACGGTTTATTTTTTTGCGCGCGGATGTGCGTTTGCGTAAATATTCGATATTTCCGCCATATTAACCTTGGTGTACAGTTGCGTAGTAGACAGGGAACTGTGGCCCAACAATTCTTGTAATGTGCGCAAGTCTGCCCCATTTGACAACAATGCTGTTGCAAAAGTATGTCGCAATGCGTGCGGTGTCACATAGTCTGGTAATTGCATATAGTTTCGCAGGCTTTCGATAACTTTTTCGGCCATTCGTGGCGACATTGGCAGTCCACGCACACTGCGGAACAGGTTGTCAACCAGGGAGTTTCCAAACGGACGCAGATTGATGTATTTATCAACAGCGTCCCAAACGATTGGTAATACCGGCACCAGTCGTTCTTTGTTGCCTTTGCCGTTTATGCGCAATACTTCTGGCCGTCCTGCAATATCGCGGTTAGTCAGATTAAGTGCTTCTGATATTCGCAGTCCGCATCCAAATAATATCATAACCAACGCCCAATCGCGCGCAGCAATCCATGGCTCGCGCGCATCAATTTCACGAATTGCGCTTTTCATATTTTCTACATCGATTGGGTTGATTGCCTTGGATAGTTTTCGTGGGACTTTTGGCGAAGAAATCAATCCAATCGCATCATTTTTTACATTAAAATGTTTGCCCAAAAAACGATAAAAACCGCGTCCCTTTTCGCCAAAAAATCCGAAGCAATTCCAAGGTCTAGCGCCCGCAAAATTGCCCGCCTCAGCAATCTGCTGACACATCTCTTCGTTGAGTCGGCTGACAACCACTTGTCCGCTACGGTCTTTGAAATAGTCGTTGGTGCCTGGCTTAGGAATGGGGGCTCCCTCTGGCTTACCAATACCAATGACAAAGACTTGGATGCCCAACTCTTGTGCCTTTTTAGCTGCGGCAATGGCATCATCCTCGTGGTTTTCACCATCGGTGATGAGGATGATAGCACGTCCTGCATCGCTCTCTTGTGCTCCGAAGGAGGTGATGGCTGTTTGCAGGGCAGTGCCGATGGCCGTACCTTGTGTCTGGATGAGGTTAGGGGTGATGGTGTTGAGAAACATCTTGGCGGATACATAGTCGCAGGTGATAGGCAGTTGTGTGAACGCCTCGCCAGCGAAGACTACCAAGCCCACCTTGTCGTCCACCATATTGTCAATCATCTTGCTCAGCATTTGCTTAGCGCGATCCAGACGGTTAGGAGCCACATCTTCGGCGAGCATAGAATTGGAGATGTCCAATGCTACCATCACTTCGATGCCTTGTCGCTTGACGGTCTTCTCCTGTTGCCCAAATTGTGGACGTGCAGCAGCGATGATGAGCAGCACTGTCGCCGCAATCATCAGACTGAATTTCCATACAGGTCGGCTCTTAGATGCATCTGGCATGAGTTGCGCAACGAGTTTTGCGTCGCCAAAGGCGCGCAACTGACGCTGTTTGCGACGAGTGTAGATGATATATGCGGCTATGAAAACAAGTATTGTGATCAGCCACCAGAGGGTTTCTATGTTAGCGAAGCGGAACATATTCGGTGAATGTCGGTTAATGACGGTTAATATCGGTTAATGACGGTGAATGTAGAGAGGGTTATTCGGTGATGGTGCGGAGGATGAAGTGGCGAGTGATAACTTCCAGAAGCAAGCAGAGCAATGCCGCCATGAGGAATGGCATGAAGTGCTCGGTGCGTTTGGAATATTCGCGTACGCGTATCTTGGTTTTTTCTAATTGGTCGATTTGCTGATAGATCGCGCGCAGACTATTGTTGTCGGTGGCGCGGAAATACTCGCCTCCGG
>CALCEG010000072.1 GCA_937900435.1 uncultured Alphaproteobacteria bacterium | reverse complement strand
ATAAGATAATCCATGGACGTGCACCCACAAAATACGCCGCCACTAACAACACAAACAACCAGACTAAAAAACCGGCAAACAATGCCTTGTTTTGCTTTCTGATTTTTGTATCGGTTCGTCTGACACACAGTATAAATTCAACTGTCATTGCGATTGCAACCAACACGCTTGCGTATCTAACCGCAGGGATACCGAAATATTCGGCCACTGCGATTAAAATTGCGACTATTGACATAATACTTGCGACCAACACGCGCTGTTTTGTGTTTGACATTATTTTCTTCCTTATTTCTTCTTGCCAGAATAGTTTGCTTTTTTTCCACCTCCGAATCTGCGGTTGCGTTTTGCAAATTCATCCAGTGTGAATTGCCATAATTTTTCGCTTTTTACCAATTCAGGCCAGTGTTCTGACACGAACAGCAATTCTGCGTACGCCAATTTCCACAACAAGAAATTAGAAATACGATTTTCATTACTTGTTCTGACCATCAAGTCAATCGGTAACAAATCCCCAGTATCCAGATATGTTTCAAAGGTTTCTTTGGTTACTGGTTCGCCTGCATTGATTGCGGCGTTTACCGCGTCAACGATTTCGTCTTGTCCGCCATAGTTAACGGCGAAAACAACAGTCCCAGCGGTATTTTCTGCGGTTTTTTCTTCCAGTTCATCACACAGCGCGGCTAATTTTTCAGGCAATCTTGCACGCGAACCGATTACACGACAGCGCAAATTCTTTTCCAACGCGTGATTCATATTTTTCGTTAGTTCTGTATAGAACAAGTCCATCAAGAAATTAACTTCTTCTTCTGAACGATTCCAATTTTCCGTTGAAAAACAAAAGAAAGTAATCGTTGAAACACCGCGTGCTATATACCAATCTACCAGATTTTCAAAGTTCGAAATACCGGCTTGATGTCCCAACAACGGCGGCATACCACGCGTTTCTGCCCATCTGCGATTGCCATCACAGATAAAGGCAATATGCTGTGGCACCTTTGCATTTTCCGTTGTTGCGGTTTTTTGTGATTTTTTAAATATCTTAAACATATTTTTATTGCCCATAATTTTCGTGAAACGACTTTTGTTTTAGACAGACATAATATCCGCTTCTTTTTCTTTTGCGATTGCGTCTACTTCTGTGCCGCGTTTATCAAAGACTTTCTGTAAATCATCTTCGAATTTTCTTTGGTCGTCTTCGGAAATCAGTTTATCTGCAACGGCGCGTTTAATTTTGCTCATTGCATCTTGGCGAATATTGCGCATAGAAATTTTTGCTTCTTCGGCATATTTACCTGCGACTTTTGTTAATTCACGTCTGCGTTCTTCGGTAAGTGGTGGCATATTCAGTCTGATAACCCCACCAGCGGTCATTGGGTTCAGCCCCAACCCAGAATCACGAATTGCTTTTTCAACTGCTGGTGCATTTGTAATATCCCAAACTGTTACAGACAGTGTCTGATTATCAGGTGTTGCGACAGTTGCAACCTGATTAATTGGCATTTCTGCGCCGTACACAGGCACGCGTACCGCGTCCAACAAATGCACAGACGCACGACCTGTGCGCAATCCTGCATATTCAGATTTTAAAACTTCCAGTGTTTGTGCTGTTTTCTGTTCAACTTCTGTTTTTAATAATTGATAATCCATAATATCATCTCCTTATTCTTTGGAAGATTAGCAAATTGAATTCCCATTTGGCAAGCAGAAATATAACAATAATGAATGAAGAAATAAAAAAACGCACTTTTTATGAAACTACTTGAAAAAAACAAAAACCTGCTCTACAATTAATGGGAAATGACAAACATTATTTTGCATTTTAATCAGATTTCAAACAGTGCGCGTTTTTGCGTGCGTGGTTTTTATTACGCCTATTAACCCCTTATGGTGTTACGGGTTTGATTGGCTTTGGCACCATAAGGGGTATATGTCAAAGCCAATTTTTTTATTCATAAAATAAAAACAAAGGATTTAAGTAATGAAAACCAAAGAACAAATTATTGATGAAATTCTGGACAGGGGCATAATCGTTGATATTTTGCCATCGCGTGCAGAATTCAAGAAAAAACTGATGACCGAAAAACTGCGCTTTTTTATTGGCGCAGACCCAACGAACACGTCGCTGCACCTGTCGCACGCAAAAAATTTTATGTTACTAGAAGAATTCAGAAAACTGGGACACGAAGTATTCGTGCTGTTCGGCGACTTTACCGCATGCATTGGCGACCCCAGCGACCGTAATTCTGCGCGTGCTAGATTAAGTCCAGAACAAGTGCGTGAGTTTTCCTCTGATTGGGTTCGTCAAATATCACCGCTGATTGATTTTAATGACCCGGAAAATCCTGCCAAAGTAGTGTTTAATGGCGAATGGTTGAATAAACTTTCTATGCGTGATTTAATTGAATTATCGTCAAACACAACGGTTCAACATATGCTGGAACGTGATATGTTTCAACGGCGGCTGGCAGACAACCGACCAATCCACCTGCATGAATTTCTGTACCCAATTTTCCAGGGCTTTGATTCTGTTGCGCTGGACGCAGACGTTGAATTGTGCGGCGTTGACCAGACGTTTAATGCACTGATGGGGCGAACCCTGTTACGCAAATTGAAAAACAAAGAAAAGTTTATCGTGTGCAATAACCTGATGGAAAATCCGGTGACGGGCGAACTGATGTCAAAATCGCGTGGCACAGGCGTATTTTTGAATACGGATGCAGATACTATGTTTGCGCAAATTATGGCACAGCCCGATGAAATGATACGCATTTTATTGATAAACAATACTCGTGTTCCATTATCGGAAATTGAAGCACTGGATATTGAAAACAAACCAATGAGTGCAAAATTGTTTACCGCGCAAAAAATAACGGAAATATTCCACGGTGCGGACGCGGCGATTTCGGCACAGGAAAACTGGCTCAGGACTTTTTCTGACCGTTCTTTCCCAGACAATGCGCCTGAAATTAAAATCACCCAAGACGAATTGTCTGTAATGGAAATTTTGAAATTGGGTATGCCGGACGCATCAAACAGCGAATTGCGCAGACTAGTTGTCCAAAACGCAGTTACGATAAACGATGACAAGGTAAACGACCTAAATCAAACATTCGTAATCGATAAACCGTTATGCGTGCGTGTCGGTCGTAAAACATTTTTCAAAGTCGTAAAAGAATAAAGAGGTAAAAAATGGCAATATTAAAACGTTTAGATGAAATGCAAAATGCCCATGGTAAAAACCGTGTGGTAATGGTGCTGGACGGTATGGGTGTGAAGATAATCGAGAAACTGTTGAGAAAAGATGGCTTCTTTGCCCGTCATTTGACAGACACAGAAACTGCAATTATTCCTGCAACAACTGTTGCGGCAACCACCGCATATCGCACAGACAAAATGCCTTGGGAAACAGGATTTATCGGTTGGTCACAGTATTTCAGCGAAACAGATGAAGTTATAGAAATTTTCCTGAACAGAAACCTTTACACAGGCGAGCCATCCAAAATGCTGCAGCACACGAACACATTACCATGCAAAACGATTGTCGAAACAATGAACGATAAAGGTCTGCGGGCATTTGATGTCATGCCGTCTTTTGCCCCAGGCGGCTTTGATACGTTTGAACAATGGCTGGCACGTATTGTGGAATTGTGCAATACAGAAACCGATGCGTATATTTACGCATACTGGCCCGAACCAGATACTGCAATGCATGACAACGGAATCAACAACCCAATTCCCAAAAATCTGTTAGGTGAAATGGAACAGAAAATAGAAAATGCAATCGGGCAAATTCATAACAAAACAGAGCTCTTGATAACCGCCGATCACGGACATAAGGAAATAGAACATCTATTTATCGAAGACTATCCAGATATTGCAGAATGCTTGTTACACCCATTATCATTGGAATCACGGTGCGTGTCGCTATTTATAAAACCAGAATATGTCCAAAAATTTCCAGAATTGTTTAACAAACATTTTGGCAAATGGTTCAAATTAGTGACCAAAACGGAATTTGAAACAACGTACCTGCACGCAGAACAGCCGATACGCTTTATAGGCGACTTTGTTGCCATGGCAACTGACAAATACGAACTGCGGCAAGACCGTAGTTGCCTGCTATTAAAAAGTAATCACGCAGGAATAACGCCAGACGAACTGGAAATCCCAATCATAAAAATAAGTACATCAAATAATTGAATTTTCGTAAAAAGCAGTTTAAGATACAAAAAAGGATAAGAAATGGCAGAACGCGCAATGTTTAAGGGTGTAATCAACCTGATTATAAAAAAAGACAATAAAGTCTTGTTATTCTTTCGCAACGATGGTTTTTTCAACTATGATGGTGGTTGGTGGGTTTTACCAGCCGGTCATATAGAGCAGGGCGAAACCGCACGCGATGCCGCAATACGCGAAGCCAAAGAAGAACTAGATATCAATATTGCGCCGTCTGATATTAAATGCGTGCACATTACCAGCAATCTGGCCAGTCGTACGGAATCCTTTGATTTTTATTTTGAAGTGTCAAAATACAGCGGCACGATGCGCAACTGTGAATCCGGCAAGTGTGTCGAAATGCGATATTTTACATTGGACGAAGTGGCAACGCTTAAAAATGTTATATCGCCAACACGAATATCATTGGCCGCCTTACAACGTGGCGAAATCTATTCTGAATTAAAATCATACCGTAGTGCACAGGGGAAACAAAGATGAATAAGATAATCAAATCATGTCAGGATAATATAGCTTGCGTGGATATGTTGCAACAACTGTACGGCATATCATCAACAGAACATTTTGATTGCATTTTTATTGCGCCGTCTTGGCACTTTGACAAGGTGTTTGATTGCGCCGCATCGGATGTGTCTGAAGTATATTCTGACAGATTTTCAAATTCATATCGCATTAAACATAACGGCAAGTCGTACTTGTATATTCAATTACAGGTTGGTGCGCCAAGCATAGTTGATTTTTGTCTATCGTGCCATTCTGCTAATTGTGAACAGTTTGTATTTATTGGTTCGGTTGGCTCATTGGTCCCAGAACTTGAAATTGGCGACGTTGTTATTCCAACGTGTTCTATATCTGGCAATGGTGCAACGCTGTATCTGGACGACAAGATAACCCATGCAAAAATGTTTGAACGCACATATTCGTCCCCAGAATTAAACGCTAAACTGTTGGAATTTTGCGCAAGTATTGGTCAGCCGACCAAGGACGCCACACTGATATCGGTTGACAGTATCACATGCGAATACGCGCACCTGGACGAATTTCGTGATATGGGCGCGCAACTGATAGAAATGGAAACTGCCACGTTTTTCAAGGCGATGAAAATCATTGGGAAATCGGCATCGGCATTGTTAGTTGTGTCTGATAATTCGGCGGTTGGGCAACACTGGATTGGACGAAGTGATGATATGCGTGCGAAATACCATGCTGTCCGCTCACAAATAAAGGACATTCTGCTACAAATCTAGGGGAAAACAAAGATGATAAAAGATATCAGTTATTCAGCATACATTATACCAGTGCGTGATGGCAAAGTGGCACTGCTGAAATACGGTGAAAACGGATACGGTCCAATTGGTGGCAGGCTGGACGATGGCGAAGATTTTAAGGCGGCATTGCATCGGGAATTGACCGAAGAACTGGGCAGTGCGGCGACGCCCATGGCGAACAAAGCGGTTGAAATACCGGTTCCATACGCGTTCCGCCATCCGACCCCAGAACGTGCACAAAAACGTGGCGCCTATGCCGAAGAACATCACTTTTACATCGTTCACATTCCGGATGATATGGAACTGACATTCTGTGAAGACCGCCCCGAAGATACATCGGTTGTGTGGCTGGGTACTGACGAATTGTTAAGCCCTGAAATCACACCTTTTGACGATATGCGTGAATTTTATGCAGCGCACATTTTGCCAAATATCAACTGTCATTTTTCAATGAGTTTGCGCCCCGAATACTATGAAATGGTAAAATCGGGCGAAAAAGACATAGAACTGCGTTTATACGACGAAAAACGCCGCAGGATGCACAATGGCGACATCGTCTTGATTTTCAACGCGCAAAACCGCAACGATTATATTCGCGCAAAAATAGTGCGCATGCACATTGCGAAAAGTTTTGCAGACCTGAACACCAAGATTAGTATGCCACGCACAGGGTTTGCAAGTCTGAACGCATTGATGTCCGCGATTAAAAATTTTTACGATGCAGAAATGGAATCAAAATACGGCATTGTTGGAATTGAATTAGAAATTATATAATTTCTGATTTTGATATTTATTTTTTTGGCAAAATTGGTTCAACGGAAAGAATTGTCATACGGATTTCCCCCGATGGAACAGATACTGTCGTTTCATCCCCGACGGACAATCCCAGCAACGGCTGAATCAGTGGCATATTATACGCATACAGTTTCTGGGGTATATCTTCTGCACCCAGTGGCACAATCCCCAGCCTGCATAGTGTTTCTGTGCCTGTATCTTCATTTTCCTGTCTAACGCATACCCAACAGTTCAGACCTACGTTTTCTGTGATGGCAGGCTTTCCATTTGGAACAATCAGCATATTATCTAAATCGGTTATTAAATCCGTCAACAGTTTTTCGGTCTGCTTTTCTTCCCGGGTTAAATGTTCATAGGCAAAATTATCGTGCCATGTGTTTGTATCTTCGGTATATGCGGCGTTTTTATCGCTGCGAATCTGGGCCAGTCGGTCTTGAATCTTTTGGATTTTCTGTTGAGATTTATCAACGTATTCTTTTGTCACAAAAATTTTCATATTGCACCTGCTTTTGCGTATTGTGTCACGATTGTTGTGGCGTTGTCAATGGATTTACCATTCTATCCGATGTCTGTAAACTCTTTGACCAGTGATTATAATATTATTCTGTTCGCTATTCGGGCATAGTTCAGTCGCTAGAACAACGGACTGTTAACACAAACGACTCAATCTTCCTATAACTTGATTTAGTTCCGAACACCCTGTAAATCTGGGATTTTTCTGATATTAAAATTGGCACTGTTTTTGATGAACAAAGGCTTCAAATGGGGTTTAAGCTGGTCTGTGTTTTACACAGCCGCTACACAGCACCCCATTTTACGCCGATTTTTTATAATCAATTTCTGAGTGATTTTTCAAAATACTTCTTGGTAGTGTTTTGTATTTGATGTTTGCGGAAAGGATTATCAAATGCCACAAATGCACGTTGTAAATGGTCCAGGGTCGGATTCTGTCGTAAATTATGAACAGAATGGGTTAAATCCATATCATCAATATATTGCACAGCCGCACATAATTGCTGTTCCGCCAAGTCAATATTTGCACCTGTATAACCGTACATTATATAGCTGCCACACACATTTAATGCCCGATACCCAATCAGAAATATGCCATTTTCATAGTTGTCTGTATCATAACCATTGGCTTTTAAACCACACAAGCCAAATTTAAGCAATTCGGCTTGATTGTGTACTTGTTGATTAAAGAATTCATTTAACATTTTTAATGCTCTTGTCGTATAGATTTTTGTGATGTGTGCAAAGAATGAACACTTCGGTGGTGTTGCTTATTTTTTATAAATCCCGAAAACCAAATTCATCTGTTGCAACTGCTTCCCAAACGCGACATTTTTTTCAAAATCTTTTTTGGTAAAAACACCCTTACTTTCCAGTGTGCGTATCAGTGTTGCCAATACCGAAACCAATTGTTCGTTTTGTTGAATTATCAAATCTAATTTATCTGTCATTTCATTCATGTTTTATCCCCTTTGTCTATTATAAAAAAACTCAATGACGCACATCAAAACGTCATTGAATTTTATTTTCTGTTCATTCGTCCCGATGATCTTCTATCTGCTGTGCTTCTTCAGTCTGCAACGCACGAATTTGTTCATAGTTTATGGAAATTTTTCCGTCTTGCTCTTGCACAAACGTTGGCGGATTCAAAGACAGATGAAATTCCGTTCCTTGTTCCATTTGCTTTTCTAGCATTTCAACCGTTTTTACAATCTTGCCTTCTACTTCGTGGTTATTTTCTTCTATATCAAGATTTTTCATCAATTCTTTTGCTCTAGCTCGTAATTCTAATTTCTTTACGGTGGCCACATACTCTCTTAATTCTTCATCAGTAGCCTCTTTCTTCATGGCGGCTTGATAATGGATTTTTGCTTTTTCTGATTTGTAATACCGTTCTCTTGTCACAAAAAAATGTTGTGCAAGATCAATAGCCCCGACAAATAGCCTGTAGGTCATTAAGCCTATGATCAAAATTTCATACCAACTAGTTCCTACATCAAACCCCTCAAACTTGTAATCACCATCAACAGATATTGTTTTTAAGAGCAAATCAATATCTTTATTAAACTCATTCAACTCGGCCAACGTGTTACATGAACGCTCTGGTAATCTAATGTTTATTATTTTTTCATCTTGGGCCTCAACCATGGTTTCCAACATTCCATAAAACACAGGGATTTGGGGGTTAATCTGCGATACATATTGCCTTAAGTTTGTGTATTCCTGCGCACTAATCAACTGCACCGTTTGTTGATCTCCGTACTCCGTCAAAATTTGTTCTACACTGCCGTAAGCAAGTTTATTCCACCCCTGTTGCTTCAAAACTTGTAAAGCACCCATTAGCGGGCCATAGTTCTTAATTTCGTATAACTGGTTACCATGTTTTGGTGTAGAATCTATTTGAATTTTGTGATCCTTATCCAAAACGCACGCTATTATGTTTTTTAATTCGCCTAATCGCATATTATAAACCTTTCCTTATGTGTTAATTTTATTCACCATTCGTTATACCATATTCGTTCACCAAGTCAAGAGAATTCTATTCGTTTATAGAACACGAAGACAAAATTCTGCTTTTTTATTTGTTTTTTTTATGTTATAATTGATGCGAAGAAGAGAATTTTTATGACGCTTAAAGAAGAAATTTTGACATTTTTGCGGTCCAATGCCCAGCATTCCATGGGGCTGACGGAAATAGTCAATGGGATACATGCAGACCCACAAAAATTAAAATCTGCGATACTCTATCATTTGCGACGTTTTGTTGATGCTGGTAAAGTTAGGCGCAAAGAAGACGGCACTTACATTTTTATTGATGAAGACGGTAGTGAAACAATAAACATTTTGTACGTGGGCGATGCTCGTGCAGGTTCCGACGACAGTTTTATTGATGACGAATATGGTCTAACAACAATACCGGTAAAGTCATCATTGAATTGAACGGAACCAACTACACTGCCACTATTAGTGGAGGCAAAGCTGTATTGAATAATGTTTCAACCCTTAAAGAGGGAGTTTACAATGTTACTGCTTACTTCGGTGATGATAAATATGCGAATAAGACAGTTCAAACCAGATTCGCAGTAAGTAAAGTCGACACTCCTATTGCAATCACAGTTGTTAACGATACCAGTATTCTTGTTAATGATACTGTTAAAGTGATTGTGACTGTTCCTAGTGATGTAACTGAAAATGTGACTATTGAAATCAATGGTATGGAATTCACTAACAGCACTGTTAATGGTAATGCAACATTCTACATACCTCAAATTACATTCGGCAATAAGACTGTTGTTGCAACATATCCTGGTGATGACAAGTACAGATTCAATTCAACTACTGCTAACTTCACTGTAAATAAACGTGATTCTAAAGTGAATGTGACTGTTGCTCCTAGTGATATTTATGTTGGTGATGATGTCATTATTGGTGTTTCCCACGAGCACAGCACCCATCTTATTAAAAATAGATCTCACACCGGGGGCGCCAACATCCCCATCCTTAAGAGGACTACCTTTTTTTCCAGTATCATATTTGTGATCGAATGCATCATTAAAAGTAGCAAACGGTCCCCAATTAGCATAGGTATTTAATTCATTGGATATTTCAGACGACAATAAATACTCACGATTAGTTCTCACTTTAGATATCATAGTCTGATTCTTCAAAGTGTCTCCCTCAGTATATATGGATTTAACCGATGTATCCTTTGGTATAGTAAAATTTATATCGCTTAGTATCTCCATAATTTGTCTCTTAAAATTATTAAAATAATAATGACATTCTACACAATTTCTCAAGAGAACGTTTTGAGAAACATGGTTTTCATCATTATTATTGATCTAAAGAAAAAAACTGATAACAATGGCAAGTTTAACAGAAAGTGTTGTAAAGTTGCAAAAGCTAACTCAGACCAATTTGGAAATTTTGCAAGCTCTTAATAATTCATTTTCTACCCCTCATAATCATTTAGCGGTTACTATAGCAGATACTCAATATGCTATTCCATCGTTTATATCTTTGGAAAACAAGATCAATCTGCTCCAAGAGAACTTTAATAACTTAGTTAATGCTCCAGAATCTGGTGAGGCATTTTTTAGTATGGACGGCAATTCAAGATCTATTGAGGTTCGTCCC
>CALCEG010000071.1 GCA_937900435.1 uncultured Alphaproteobacteria bacterium | reverse complement strand
AAAATACGAATTAATCGGACAAACGCTGGACGACAGCGCAGGTGAAGCATACGATAAAGTCGCGAAAATGTTGGGGCTGGGATATCCGGGGGGACCGATTGTTGATGTGCGTGCAAAAAGTGGTAATTCGCGTGCGTTTGATTTTCCGCGTCCGTTGTGCGATAAAACTGGGTGTGATTTTTCTTTTAGTGGAATAAAAACAGCAGCGCGAACTTTTATTGAACGCACAGAACAGTCGATAACAGATGATTATATAAATGATTTTTGTGCTTCGTTCCAAAGCGCGGTGGTCGACTGTATTACAAACAGATTGAAAAACGCAATAAAGGATTCGCGTGTGCGCGATGCAAAGCCAGAAACCTTGGTTGTTGCAGGTGGGGTGGCAAAAAATAGCGCAATACGCGCCGCACTGGAAAAATTAGCTTTGGAAAACGGTATGAAGTTTGCTGCACCACCGATGAATCTGTGTACTGATAATGGTGCGATGATTGCGTGGGCTGGGCTGGAAAATTATCGCGTTGGCAAGGTTGTCAAAGAACCTGTTGTACCACGTCCGCGTTGGCCATTGACGGAATTGTAATTGAATAATAGTGGTGTTTATGATATTGTATTAGTTATGAACCCAGAAAAAGAAATTTTTTATAAAAATACAACTAGCAAGCTGTTAAAGCAGTTGGATTCTATGAAAATGTCTGATGAAGAAAGACATCAGGCTAAAAAAATGGTCTTGTTGTTCAGAAACAGTTTTAAGTCCGAAGATGTTAAGCGTGCGACTTTTGGGCGCGAAATACCAGAATTTACATATTACTCTGATGGTTTTTGCAAGGCGTCTTCGTTTGCTTTTTTAAACGCGATGGGCGAAAGGTCTTGGAAATTGATGTATATAAATGAACTGTGGACATACGGACCGCATTTCTTTTTAATGCATGTCCCCAGCCGGCAGCCGTTTGATTTAACCGCAGACCAATATACCAATAATGGAATATCTGTGCCCTATTTTATGGGCGCGCCTGTGAAGTTAGATGGGCAAGATATGAAGCCTGCACAACGATTTATAAATGTGTTGGCAGAACGTATGTATCAAAAAGATTAAAGCGCAAGGTGGAATGTTATGCAAAAACCAGAACCGTTTGTTAATTCTGAAAATATCTTTAGCGTATCAGACGCGTCCGCGTTGTTGAAAAATGTTGTTGAAACTGCCTTTCCGCGTATAAAAATTCGTGGCGAATTGTCGCAGATTACGCGTGCCACATCTGGGCATATTTATATGACGATAAAAGATTCTGGGGCGGCTATATCTGTAATTGTTTGGCGCGGAACACCGATTGCGTTTAAGCTGGAAGAAGGTATGGAGGTCATTTTAACAGGACGTTTTACAACGTACCCAGCGCGCAGTAATTATCAGATTGTCGCAAACAGTATCGAAATGGCGGGGGTTGGGGCAATCCTTAAAATGCTGGAAGAACGCAAACAAAAATTGGCGGCCGAGGGGTTATTTGACGCATCGCGTAAAAAGCCGCTACCGAAAT
>CALCEG010000070.1 GCA_937900435.1 uncultured Alphaproteobacteria bacterium | reverse complement strand
CATTGACGCAATAAACATCACCGCAGTCAACGTGAACACGATTGACCCAACGCGTCCGGACTATATGCGACCAGAAGAATGGTACGTAATAGGACTGGGTGTGGTACACCGCAGCCACTTCCTGCACTTTGAGGCCAATCCACCAGAATTGCCAATGCGACCACTGACATTGTACTTTGGTATGCCGTTGACACAGCTGATAAAGCAAGACATCGCCAACAGCAACCTGGTATCCCAGGGCGTGGCAAACCTGATTAACCGCAGCCGTCTGGTATACCTGACCGCTGACGACACCGCATTCGCAACAGATAACGCAGGGCAATTCCGTGCACGTCTGGAATGGATGAGCATGGTTCAGGACAATTTCGGGGTAGCACCACTTAAACAAGGCGAAACCGTTCAGCAGTTAACAACTGCCCTGACCGGGTTCGCAGAGAACGTGGAACAGTGCTATCTGCTGATATCGGCCAAGACGGACATCCCGTTCACAGAACTGATGGGCAAGTCCGCCAGCGGAATGAACGCAACTGGCGAGGGCGACAGACGCAAGTGGTACGACAAATGCCGCACAATCCAGGAAAGCGTGAAACGCGAAATCTTGACCATGTACGGTATCGTGGCCGGTAAGATTGGCGACGGCAAGTTCGTAGAGTTCCCAGATTACGTGTTTAACCCGCTGGAAGAAGCGACAGAAAAAGAACTGGCCGAGAATATCAAGGCATACACCGAAGTGGCCAATGGATTGGTCGGATTGGGTGCAGACCCAGCCGGTGTTGTTGAATGGTTGAAATCGTTCAAACAGTTCAACTTGGAAGAAATCGACTTTGACACCAGTGCACCAGGGCTTGAGGGCTATGATGACGACACGGACCCAGACGGCACACCGGGCGGTGGCCTGCCCCGTGAAGACATCACACCAAAGGTAATGGAAGCGGTCAGGGCTTTGAACGGAAATTTTAATGAGCCAGACCACCCACGGCGTGCAGACGGCAAGTTTGCCCCTAAGGGCCACGGTGAATCTGGCGGCATTAATATAAAAGGCAACGAATTAGCGGGATTTGCCATTACTGGCGAGGCCTTGCGAGAAGTGGCCAGGACGTATTACGAAAATAATCTGGCGGGCCATTCGGTAAAGCACCCCGAGCTTGGCGAAATACTTTTTTCAAAAAGCGGTCATAAAAAGCCGATATCGTTTAGTGCGGATGAACGCAAATTGCGTTTGTTCCCGTCCTTACCCGACATTATTAAAAATGGCGAGGTAATGCCGGACGATAAGGACCGCTATGGACGCAAGAATGTAACGGCTTTCTATACACTGAAATGCCCGGTCGTATATGATGGTAAAACGGAAGTAATTCGGGTAACCATTCGTAAAGACAATATGGGAAAACTGTATTACGATCATGTAATAAATAAAACCCTTGAGGAAACACCTTCCGGCAACAAATCCGGGGGCCCCAAGGGAGTTAATAACAGTATAGTCCCAGAAGAATGGGTTGTCAACTTGTTTATCGAGGACTGATTCCCAATAAAAGCAACGCAGAAACAAAACCGTCGCGTAAGGCACTTGAGAAGAAAAGCAACAAGATAAAAAAAGAGAGCTAGATGGGAGGCCGGCCGTTTTCCCTCCATCGTATGACATAAGTCAAACAGCAGGTGAGGCCGAAAATTTCTGCAATTCATCTAGCTCGTTACTGTAAGTATAAAAGCAAACAGCCAAAAAGTCAAGTCATGAACGCAACGCAGAAACAAAACCGCCGTGCAAAGGCCGCAGGCGGGTACATTACATTGCCACCCATTACAAAAAACCGGGTGGCAGAGGCGTACTATCGCAAGGCCATGACAGCGGAAATGGACCGCATGATAACATCCATGCTGGCCGAGATAAAACGCGCGTACACAACGATACCGGTGCAGAACGCAAAGTATGCCGGCGGTAAAACACTGCGCAATCTGGAACAGACCA
>CALCEG010000069.1 GCA_937900435.1 uncultured Alphaproteobacteria bacterium | reverse complement strand
TACACTGTATAACCAAGAGTGGGAATGACAATATTTATAGAACATCAATTTGGAAAAAAGAAAATAATATTATTAAAATAATATTTCATCAAGCATCTTTATATAAAGAAGATATTAAGTTGGATGAGTATTAATAAAATCTTTTACATTTTTATATTTGACAAAACAAACAATATGTGTTAATATGTATATATAAGGTAGAAATACATAAAATAATAGGGAACATTCAGTTTAGCACGTTGAATGTCTACCCATTAAAGTTATAGGATGCACTCATTTATGCAAATGAGTGTCATTTTTTAATCTCTATTACCAGGAAGGTAAGAAAGAATAAGATGATAACTATGTATCTAAGAACTTTCAAAATGAAAACTCTTTTATTCATTGTCACCAAACCTCCTTTCTTTTAGATAAGGAGGTAGACACTCAACAACTAAACATTCCCTGTGTGTATTATACAACGCCCATAGCGTATTTACAAGTAAATTGTAAATATATTTTGTAAAATGTAAAATTTTTACTTCAAGGTTATATTTATTGGCTTGACTAACTAAAATTGCTAATGTAATATAAGGCTATAAATTATAAGAATGTAACCCGACAAATTGGTTGCGAATTTACATAAAAACAATAAAAAAACCAAACAAAAAACCCAGAAAGGAGGGGTCAGACGCATGCCAAAGAATATCAAAGAAATAATGATCGCTTTAAATCAAGTTTTAACAACAACAGTTTGGGTTAACGAAGACCGTCAGATTATATCTTTGGCTGACGAATTGAAAATTGGCCAAAACAACACCCCACGTTCTATCGAAGATTTACCACGCACTTCGTTGGTCGGTGCATACGTTTCTTTACAGATTCGTACAGACAACTTTGATAATGCAGCAGAAACCATGGAAACAAAAGATTTGGCATTGCGTGTAAAAGAAATGGTTTTTGCAGAAGCAAAAAAGATTATGGACAGCGCAGATGGCTCTGCAGAATCCACAACCGTTGCAATGGCTGCGTAATTAATACCGCACAACGGAATATACAGTTTCTGGTTAACCAGAAGGAAGGGAGTAGCCGCTGACAATTATTTGTCGGCGGTGCTTTTTTTAATGATGTGAAACAAAGTGCAATATTATACTGACAATAAAAATAACTGTTATTACGCCCAGTATAATTTTTTGTGTTTTATGCGACTGCGCGTCCTTGCACTGGGCACATTTGCAACCACAGTCGCGAATTATTAACCACCAGGACAATACCAACATTACCCCAGAAATAAGAAACAGAATATTCATTGTTTGGATCGTATGGAGGATTCTTTACTGCCTCTGTTAATAATTCCTGTTCAACCGTTAAATCGCGATACGCATAAATCACCCCATCTCTAACATCCGCCAGC
>CALCEG010000068.1 GCA_937900435.1 uncultured Alphaproteobacteria bacterium | reverse complement strand
GTATCGCCGATGGTACTTTGGCTTAAGCCACGGAAGAGTAGGTCGTCGCCAGAATAAATCCAGTTATCGATATAAAAACCGAATTTCACCGCCCATCTGGGCGGTTTTTTGTTGCAAAATTGTATTCCTATGCTATTGTCCCAATCAAAAGGATTTATAAATGCTTTATGCAATGACACCAGAACCAAATGAAAAGGCAGTTCGTGAATATCATCACGAAAACGGCAGTGTATTCTTATATCATGGTAAACAGTTTTATTATTTTATAATCGAAAAGCAACTGGCGCCGGCACAAACACTTGTTCACGAGCGTGGCCGAATGGATTATATCACCGCTTATGATTTCTTTGATACGGCAACACGTTATATTCGCGATGAAATTGAATGGACAGAACCTGTCCGCAAATTCTCGTGCAAGTATAATCCAAAGCATTCGCGTGGTTGTACAGAGGCAAATTGTCCGCGCGCACTGGGGGGTACAGATTACAGATACATATTTGGCATATCATGTCCGTTTCGCAAGCCCCCACGCACACGATAGGAATTTCCCCACACAATGAATTAACCGCCCATTCGGGCGGTTGTTTTTTTGGTATAAAATATGCTATAATGTGATAAATCAAAGGATGTAAAATGAAAAAACTATTAACCTTAATTTTGTTATTGCCATCGGTGTCATTTGCGGATTTAGATATTTCTAATTGTGTCGTTATTGGACATCAAGTTGGTACAAATACCACAAAAAACTGTAACACAGCAGAAGATTGTGAAACGGAAAAAGATGATAGTTATCCAAGGGGCTATGAATTA
The DNA here is from genome assembly GCA_937900435.1 of uncultured Alphaproteobacteria bacterium. GTDB lineage: Bacteria > Pseudomonadota > Alphaproteobacteria > Rs-D84 > Rs-D84 > Enterousia. The sequence goes on along the minus strand of CALCEG010000068.1, from coordinate 6,278 downwards.
TGTATGAAAAATGTTAAAACCCCAGAAGAATGTGCTAAATGGGTAGCGGAAGAAAATAAAAAAATAGAATCAGAGAATTTAGTTTATCGTTGTCCTGCAACAGATTATCTGCTAAGTCAAAAAGTCAAAGAAAAAACGGGTAAAATGCATAATTTAGTTGATAATGATGGTGTGGCACTTGACCAAGATGCAATGGTTGCGGACACAGAAAATGTATATCTATTTCGTCATGGTGCCGGTCTTGCTGGATTTATAGGTCGTGGCAGTTATAGCATATTTGGCCCCAGTGAAGATGGTTATAATCTGGCGCATATAGAATAAATAACCGCCCATTCGGGCGGTATTTTAACGCGTTTTATTTTTTTGTATATTTTGTTGTTTCATATGTTCAATTATATTTGATATATCTAACAGTTTATCTAAGGAAACGTGTGATCGGTTTAATTGATCAATCTTTTTGCAAAGTAATTCTAATTTTTCTATAGACTTAGAAGTATCTTTTATTCCTTTGTCTATTTTTGCCATATGGCGTCCAAATATTTCTGCTTCTGAGGGGCTTGCCCAAGCAACTAAATCTTCGATTTGGAAAGAAGCATAATATGGCCGATGCAGGGCGTAAAAAGCCGCTACTTTGGCACCATAATTATCTTTTACATCTTCGGGTACATCCGAAAGACCTGCGCCAACGAAGCGATTAATTGTATTTCTAAAACAACGTAATGTGTATCTAATATCGCGGAATGTATGGGTTACATCATTTGCAAAAGCACATAAAGCCTCAGTGATAGGAACTGTTAATTCCAGCGTATTACTTGTATAAAACACGGGAACATCATCATTATGAACATTGATTTTAAATCTGTTGTGTTCTTTTATTTTGTATGTGTGCTTTTCCCAGCGAATAGAATTAGGTGCTTCGTTAATCTGCACAAAGTCTATACAATCATGTGGTTTTGTTAATGCTTCTTTTATAATAGTGTTCGCTTCTGATTCAGATTTAAATAGAATATTCCAACCGACTTTTGGGTACATACTTTTAGGCTTGTACACATTGTATATAAGAGCATCGACATTTAAAATATTTTGCGCTGTGGCACCCATGTGTTCCATATATGTTCGCATATTATCGGTTTTTTTTGCTCGCTCTGTTGAATGACATTTTAGTACTTTTGGTTGATTATGTATCGCGTAATACCATTGACCGTTTAATGAAAAACATGATGGGTATTCATAATAATATTCTTTACGATATTTGTGGTCTGGTTTTTCAACAAAACATTCGTTATTAATATCGAAATAAATTACTTTTTTAATAAGTTGACTTTCTATGTATTTTGTATCAATCCACACACCGTCATAGGACTTTTCGAATCCTTTTATGAGTTCTGGCGCTTTCCATACCTCAAATCTATAGACCATATTATATCCATAATCATTTTTCATAAGTATCGGTTGGTCGTCAGCTTCGAGCTCAAGCCTTCCAAAAGAAAAGTCTTTCAAAACATATCCGTCCTGTTTACACAATGTGTTTATACAACGCCACATAAACTCAGGATTAAGATATTCTTCATGCACCATAATTAAACCTCTTATATTAATTAAGATTAAATAATATACCGAATATTGGTTTTGTCAAGTTTTTTTGCTGCCCAAGGGTTGGGCAAATGTTCCTGTGGCGAATTCTGTGTATGTATGGCACTATGTTTATACCAGAGATAGAGAGAATACCAATCGCCATAAGGAATAAAAAATGTCAAAAAAACTTTGCTTATATTTACCGTTGATAGTATTCGGCGGCTTAGTTTCAACCAACGCTAATGCAGAAACGTCTGCGTCCCAACCACGCGTTTTGGTTGCGTACTTTTCTATGTTAGACGGTAATACTGGTGATGTCGCGCGCGCAATTGTCCAAGAATCCAATGGTGATATTTATCGCATAATGGTCGCAGAAGAATATCCAGAAGACGATAAAGCGCGCAATGAACGCTTAACCCAAGAGGTAAAGCAAAACAGTTTGCCTGCCTTGGCAGGACCTGCGCCCAACTTTATGGAATACGATATCATATTTCTGGGGTCGCCTGTTTGGGCAAATCACTTATCGCAACCTGTAAAAAGTTTTTTGCATAAATATGATTTATCCGGCAAAAAGGTTGTCCCATTTGTTTCGCACAGTGGTGGCGGTCGTGGCAAAGCATTTTCAGACGTTGCAGATATGTGTGATGGATGTATTGTTGATACAGACGGCTGGTCCAGTTGGGGTGGCGGTCGACAACGTGGTATTGCCAAATGGGTCGCCAAGAAATTAGCCCAACACAACTAACTTATTTTTTATTTCGACCTTCCCTTTACCACCCATTTGGGTGGTTTTTTGTTGCATAAGATTTTATATGGTATAATCTTTTACAAGATGAAGAAAACAGAAAAAAATTTTTATTTAGTCGCCGGTCCAAACGGCAGCGGTAAAACAACCCTTGCGCGGGAGTTGGTTACTCGTCACAACATACCGTTTTTAAACGCTGATGAAATTGCGCGCGAACAAAACGTTAGTATGATTCAAGCTGGTCGTCAATTACTGGGGCAGGTTGAATCGGTTATGTCTGTGGAACAGTCGTTTGCCTTGGAAACAACTTTATCAGGAAAATTTCACAAAACGATAATAAATATGGCGCGCGATATGCAGTATAAAATCATATTTATTTATGTGTTCTTGGCATCTGTTGAGCAAAATTTACAGCGCATACAACAGCGTGTAAAACTTGGTGGGCATAACGTTCCTGCAGATGTTGTTCGTCGTCGATATGCCAAAAGTTTATTAAATTTTGAACCAACGTACAAGATGTCAGATTTTTGGATGTTGTATTATAATGGCGGTGGGTTATTTCGTTTGGTTGCCAAAGGTACAACAGATTTATTTGAATTTGTTGACGCGAATTCATACAAATTGTTTTCAATTTACCAACAGCAACAATTATCATGCCAGATTTCAGAGTTGGCATCTATTGGTGCGCGCAAGGCGCAAATTGCCGCAAAGCAGGCGGGTGTACCTGTTTGTATTGCATTGAATGACAAGTTGGTAAATGTTAAATTATAAATTTATTTTAGTTGTTATCAGTGATATAATATAATTATGAAAAAGTATACGCGTAAAGATTTTTCACCGCGTGGCAACCTGCCACCGCAGTTATTCAAGTACATTGATATGAACAATATCAGTGATGCCACTGCGCAATTTTCAGAATATATGACGCATCTTGCGAAACAATTTCATAGTCAGGTGAATTTGTTTGGTCTTCGTTCTGACTTTGCAAATATAGAACTAGATACACCAAATTTATTCGGGCAAACAGTAAGTATGGAATACATCGACAGTGGTTTAACGGGAAGTGTGTATAAAATCACAATTGGTACAGAAACTTTTGCGTTCAAGATAAACTATGCTACGCGTATGGCAACAGACGAACTTGAAAGTATGCACATTTATCGGCGCTTTCGTAATTTGGTAAATCGAACACATATCAGCGCACCATTTAAGTATAATAGCGAAGAATTTACATGGCTGTTATCTGATTATGTTTCTTCTGATTATTCGCGCAGTTTTGATGTTGCGTGTGAAAAGTTGTATTTTGCATATATAACCAAGGGTATTGCATTCAGCGACGGGCATTACAACAATTTCAAAAACGGCAAGATAATAGATACAGATTCTTTTCGTTATCGCGTTGGTGGCGTTGATGATTTTGATAGTCTCAGCAGGACAGAAAAAGACACGATAAAAAAATTAGCACGATATATAAAAACCAATGATAAAAAATCATTTTCAGATTTATTGACCAAGGTCAATCAGCGTGTTATTGATTACTTGTTTTTCAGTATGGTTTATGCGCGTGGTGCGTTTCTGGGGAAACGGGAATCGAACGCCATATTCACAGAAAAAATAAAATCATTCGAAGTGATCGCCAGAAATATTCGCACCGAAAGATTTGGAAACTTGCCCCAGAATCAAGATGTTCGCCCAGTGCGCTAAGTCTTGACATTGATGTAAAAAATGTTATTTTTTATCTGCAAAATATTTCAAGGAAAAATAAATGTCAGATAAAAAAGCAAATTTTTTTCAAACACTAAAATATAAACTTTCAAATTGTGATTTGTTTGGAATAAAAAAGCGTCAAATACGTAACGAATCAAAAAATTCAACGCCAGAGTTTCGTCAATATTTAAAGCGCGAAGTCGCTTTTTTACAGTCGCCGGATGGCTTGCGTTTTACTGGTGTTGCGCATTTAGCAGACTTAATTAAACATGCCAAGCATTTTCATATTTATCAGGGGTACTATGTTTCCTTTGGTGCTTTGGGGTACGAATACGAACTTGATTTAAACGAAAATACAGTATATTTCCATCAAAACCACAGACGGAAAAAGTGTTTTACATATATGCCTGAACAGCGATGGTTTATCTTGGCTACGGTGGCCGCTAAAAATAAAGAAGACAAGTTAAAGCAAGAGCAACTTCGTACAGCGCGTTATGAAGCGCAAAAAGAAGCGCGCAGACTAGAATTATTAAAGAACCAAAACACGAAATAACCAGACGTTTTTATACCTTAGATACCTTTGTCATCCTGTGGCTTTTTCGGGCCCCACAAAATTTATTTAAATTTTGTGGGTGAATCCCCACAGGACCCAGGTGTTCCCACTTTTAATTTCCACCGCCCGCGCTCTCGTCATACCCGCGCAGGCGGGTATGAAGTGCCCCGCAGGGACAAACACACACACCGTCATTCCCGCGCAGGCGGGAATCAAGTGCCCCGCAGGGACAATCACACACACCGTCATTACCCACGCAGCGTGGCAATCCATTAAAACTTTCCGTAAAAAAAATCCCCCGATTGGGGGATTCGAATTATTTTGCTTCGGATTCTTCTGGAACAACCGAAACTGTTCTGCGGTCGCCATTGCCTTTCTTAAATTTGACAATACCAGCGATTTTTGCAAACAGTGTGTGGTCTTTACCCATACCAACATTCAGTCCTGGGTGTACAGATGTACCACGTTGACGAATGATGATGTTTCCTGGGATAACACGACTGCCACCAGATTTTTTAACACCTAATCTGCGTCCTGCTGAGTCGCGTCCGTTCGTAGATGCCGAACCTGCTTTCTTATGTGCCATAGTATCGCTCCTTAGGCTTTAATATCTGTTATTTTCAGAACAGTGATGTACTGACGATGACCTTTTGTACGGCGATAGTTTTGGCGACGTTTCTTTTTGAACACCAAAATTTTGTCAGCGCGTTTCTGTTCGACAACTTCTGCAACAACCTTGGCACCGTCAACGAATGGTGTACCAACTTTGTCGCCGACCATTAAAACCTGGTCGAATTCAATTTTACCTTCGGCATTCAGTTTTTCAACTTTGATAATATCGCCCTGTGCAACGCGATATTGTTTGCCACCGGTTTGAAAGATTGCAAATTCGCTCATATTCTTTCTCTTGTGTTTTTTGTTGTTTATTAATGTTTTTTACGCCGTATTGGCGAAAAGTTTATGCGGATTTTATATTTTTTAATCCAAAAGTCAAGTGTTTTGTCGAAAAAATTATGCAGAACGCTATTTTTTTGGCATAAAAAACCCCCAATCGGGGATTTTTTTAGATGTCTACATCAAACGCCAACAAGATTAATGAGGCATTTTAGCTTCTGTAAACACGACGTGCTTGCGCAATTTTTTGTCATATTTACGGAATTTCATTTTTCCTGCTGTGTTTTCAGATTTTGTATTTTTAGTTGTGATATAGAACACACCTGTTTCAGGGTTTCTTAATTGTACAACTTCTTTGCTACCTTTTTTAGATGCCATTTTTATCGCCTTTATATTATTCTGCGACAGATTCTATGTTAAATTTTACTGGAAATCAAGTTTTTTTTATAATAAAATAGAAAAAGTTTATTTTCGGCACACACAAATGCGGGTATGGCGAAATTGGTAGACGCGCTGGATTTAGGTTCCAGTGGGGTAACCCATAAGAGTTCGAGTCTCTTTACCCGCACCAAAAATCAAATTTTTCTCTTTAATCCCCACCGCCCTTGGCGGAGTGTGAGGTGCGTCAGCACCTTGGGGCTTAGACATAAAAATTTATCATCCTGTGGCTTTTTCGGGCCCCACTCACACATTCGTCATTCCCGCGAAGGCGGGAATCCAGTGCCCCGCAGGGTAATTGTAATCCACTAAATTCGCACATGAAAAATCAGCCATAAAAATCCATACACCAATCCGTCAAAAAAA
>CALCEG010000067.1 GCA_937900435.1 uncultured Alphaproteobacteria bacterium | reverse complement strand
CCCGCCACTATTATCACCCACTGTATGATTTAATGTAAAATGTACAGTCGCCCTAGGAATTTCGCCATCTGTTGCCGCAGCAGTATTTTGAATAACTAATTCACCATTTTCATTTTTCTGTGGCATATAGTGTGTACAATGTACCAACAACCAATTATTTTTATCAGCCATATAGAGTTCATCATTCTCTACCATTTGTTTTTTTAAATTCTTAGAAGCTTCATTAAATTGATTTTTCATTAATATCCCTTTACTTTTCTTTGAAGAATTATAACACACACAGGCACAAAAAACAAAGAAAAATCCCCCAAACGGGGGATTCTGCTTCCGATTTAAACATTATTTCTTTTCAGAAAAGTCCGCATCAACTGTACCGTCTTCATTTTTCTTTTCTTCGGTACCTTGGGCAGCTTGTTCGGCCTGCGCAGCCTTGTAAACCGCTTCACCCAACTTCATTGCTTTTTCTGTTAATGCATCAGTTTTTTCTTTCAACGATTCCGCTGTTGCTTCTACTTTTGCCAATTCATCACTTAACGCTTGTTTGGCTTCTTCTATCGCTTTTCTTTCGTCTTCGCTAATTTTATCACCATGTTCTTTCAGTGATTTTTCAATGCTAAAGACAGCTGTTTCAGCGGTATTTTTTGCTTCGGCCAATTCGCGTTTCTTTTTATCTTCTTCGGCATTTGCGGCAGCTTCATCAACCATACGTTTGATTTCATCTTCTGACAATCCACCATCAGACTTAATAGAAATCGCCTGTTCTTTACCTGTGCCTTTATCTTTTGCAGACACATGAACGATACCGTTTGCGTCAATATCAAAAGACACTTCGATTTGTGGCATACCGCGTGGGGCAGGGGCAATACCTTCCAGATTAAATTGACCCAACAATTTATTATCTGCCGCCATATCACGTTCACCTTGGAACACGCGGATAGTAACTGCAGATTGATTATCTTCTGCGGTACTAAAGACCTGTGATTTCTTGGTTGGGATTGTTGTGTTGCGGTCAATTAATTTTGTAAATACTCCACCATATGTTTCAATACCTAATGATAGTGGTGTAACATCTAATAATACTAAATCTTTAACATCTCCTGATAAAACACCACCTTGGATTGCTGCACCCATACCGACAACTTCGTCTGGGTTAACACCCTTGTGTGGTTCACGCCCAAAGAATTCTTTAACAGTTTCAGCAACCTTTGGCATACGGGTCTGACCACCAACCAAGATAACTTCATTAATCTGCGATTTATCCAGACCAGCATCTTTCAATGCTTTTTTACAAGGTTCGATTGTACGTTCAATCAAATCCGCCACCAACGATTCCAACTTTGCGCGTGTCAATGTTGTATTAAAGTGTTTTGGACCTGTTGCATCAGCAGTCAAATAGGGCAAATTAATATCTGTACTTGTCTTTGACGACAATTCGATTTTTGCTTTTTCTGCAGCTTCTTTCAAACGTTGCAACGCCAATTTATCCCCAGATAAATCGATACCTGTCTGTGCTTTAAATTCCGCGATTAAGTGTTGCAAAATACGCGCATCAAAATCTGAACCACCCAATGCAGTATCACCGTTTGTAGATTTTACTTCGAATACACCATCAACAATTTCCAAGATAGAAACGTCAAACGTACCACCACCTAAGTCATACACAGCAATAACACCGTCTTTATCTTTATCTAATCCGTATGCCAATGCAGCAGCGGTTGGTTCGTTAACGATACGCAAAACATTTAAGCCCGCGATACGTCCTGCGTCTTTTGTTGCCTGACGTTGTGAATCATTAAAATACGCAGGCACAGTAATAACAGCGTCTGTCACAGGTTCGCCCAAATAGCTTTCTGCGTCTTTTTTCAACTTTGCCAAAATCATTGCAGAAATTTGTGATGGTGCATATTTTTTACCTTCCATTTCGACCCAGGCATCACCATTTTCTCCTGCGACAATTTTATAAGGCACGCGCGCAGCAATTTCTTTGACCGCTGGGCTGTCAAAGCGCAAGCCCATCAAACGTTTAATTTCATAAATTGTATTTTCAGGATTTGTTACCGCCTGATTTTTTGCGGTAATACCGACCAACTGTTCACCATTCGAAGTTAACGCAACCACAGAAGGTGTCGTACGTTGTCCTTCGGAATTTTCGATAATTTTTGGATCACTGCCATCCATAAAGGCCATTGCAGAATTAGTAGTTCCTAAATCAATACCTAATACTTTTCCCATTTTTTACTCCTAAGTTAAAAATTTGCTTACCTACGATATAGTTATGCAAAAAAAGATTTCAAGGGGCAATAGTCATATTTTCTTAGAAGAAAAAATACCGCATAAAAACATTGACCACGAACAAAAAAATGATATCATACACGCATCGCCAGATGTACGGGACATGGCTGACCCCCGGGTCAGAGGAAAGTCCGGACTGCATGGGACAGCGCACCGGCTAATATACCGGGCAGGGCGACCTGACGATTAGAGCAACAGTGACGTAAACGATTAAATTCGAGTGAAACGGGCAATCTCTGCGTGCAGCAACTTCAAATAGGCCCCCATATATGGGTCCCACATCGGGGGCGGGTAGAAGGCTTGACATTTCTTAGTAATAAGATTTGCAGATTAATCATGTCCGCTACCACAATATGGTATGATTAACGCATACTGAATTGTCGGCAGAACAGAATCCGGCTTATATGTACATCTGCGACACGCGTCCATTGGGCGCGTGTTTTTTATAAAACTTTCCCCTGTGTCGGATAAAAGGTCAACTGGATTTTTTCCCACTTTGAAAATTCGTTTTCTGGCAACATACGGAACGGCTGACACACATTTATTGCATCACGAATAGTACCCAAGACATACGCAAAACCTGGGTCTGTTTCTGCGCGCGCCGCTGATTCAAACCAAACATCACGCACAGTGCCATTTTTACGCATCGTCAAATGCGCGACCGCCCGAATATCAGCGATATCTGGTCGGGTTGTATCAATCGCCCAACACCGCGTCATCGCCACACGAAACGCATCCACCACAGACACTGTCAGCGTCCTGTCCAGCGACAAAACTTCGCGATTAACACGAACCACACGTTTTTTCTTTTGTACCGGCGCCTCTTTTACTGGTTTAGATTCCGGCTTTTCTTGCTTTTCTTCTACTTTTTCTTGTACTTTTTTTTCTTCAACCAAGGTTGGTGCAGTTATTTCTTCTGGCTCTGATTCAACTTCTGGTTCTTTTACTTTTTCTTCTACTTTTGGAATGACTTTTTCTTCCTTTGGCGTTTCTTTTTCCACAACACCAACATTATAGAGTTTTGTTTCTTCACCAGACACCACAACATCATTTAAATCTATTTCCATAATTTGGATTCTATCTGGTGCAACCAATCGCGCCCTGTCCAAAACAACAAAGAACGATGTCAATATAATCGCCCCCAGAGCCAAATGCCCACACACAGACATCAACAAATTTTCAGCAGAAAACAAATTAAACTTTGCCATATTTTATTCCGGTTGTGTACGCAATCCAACTTTTTGGATTCCTGCATCTTTTAGTTTCCCCATCATCGACATAACCGCGCCATAGTCCGTACGCGTATCCCCACTTATCATTATTGTCAGCTGTGGATTTTCACCACGCATTGCAACAATACGCTTTACAATTTCATCGCGTGGCAATTCCATTTCAGACAAGAAATACCGTCCATTTGAATCAACGCTTACCTGTATTGCGTGATCCGCCCCCGTCATCGCCGATGCGCCTGCGCGCGGTAATTCTAAATCAATACCTGTTGTCATCATCGGTGTTGTTACCATAAAGACCGCCAACAAAACGGTCATCACGTCAATCATTGGTGTCAACTGTATTGAACTGTCTGATTGTCTGCGTCTTAACCTAGACATAATATTTTCCTTATTTTTTAGATTTAAATTCACGACACGATTCAACCAGTCTGTCATATAAATCATCTGCTTTTTTTGCAAAATATTGATGCGCAATTGCTGCTGGCACCGCCGCGATTAATCCCAAGGCCGTTGTTCCCAATGCAACCGCCAATCCTGGTGCAATAACCCCGATACTTACTGACTGATTAACCCCGATTGACGCAAACGAATCCATAACCCCCCAAACAGTTCCAAACAACCCAATAAAAGGCGAAATATACGCAACCATTGACAAGAACCATAAATTTTTATCAAACGGACGTATCATTTTATCAGCCACCACCATCAAGTTATCATCTGCCTTGACCCTGACAGGGGTTCTTTTGACGGCGCGCCACAGCCGTATTTTCTCAATAATCACCGCCCAAGAAGCAACACTAAAGCCAACTAAAACAATAGATATAAATACCGTCATCCAATCGCCTGTAAACAACGACATCAACGAAAAATTACTTTCCATTTTTCCCTTCCTTTCTTTTTTCTACATTAAATCTTTTATAAAACTTTCTGGTATACGTTTTGGACGCATATTTTCCCCCAGATACGCAACCTTAAGATTTATTATAGCACAAATTACATCATCTTTCACGAACTTTTGTTCAACCTTTACCACCGCCGCCCCAACATCTGTCATAACTGTTTCTACGACAAAATCATCTGCGACCATTAATGGCTGAAAATACTTTATATTAAGTTCTTTCACAACAAACCCCACATCACCATCAGCCTTTAAGCGACCACGCAACCAGTTCATACGCGCACGTTCCGCAATTTCCAAATATCGCGCATGATAAACGATGCCTTCGGCATCTGTATCGGCATATGCAATTGAAAAAGGAAATTTGTGTACTTTACTCATAATTTAATCCACTACTTTAATATTAACTTTTGCGGTACCAGACTTTATCATACCCAATTTTTTTGCTGCACCGCGCGACACATCGATAATGCGTCCTTTGGTAAACGGCCCCCTATCATTAATTCGCACAACGACACTTTTTCCATTTTGAGTATTTTTTACACGAACCTTTGTTCCAAAAGGCAGCGTTTTATGCGCCGCAGTCAAATCGCGTTGATTATATCTTTCACCACTGGCGGTTTTGCGTCCATGAAACTTATCCCCATACCATGATGCAACACCTGTTTCAGAAAAACCCTTTGCGCTTTCAAGTGGGTAATACGTCTGTCCTGCAACAGTATATGGCTTCGTATTTATTTTATATACTTTTGTACCACCGCCACATCCAACCAGTACAAACAGAACCCCCAGCAAAAATATCTTTTTCAACACTGTTATTTCTCCACCCCCAAATGCGCATATCCTGCATCTGTAATCACACGCCCACGCGGGGTACGTTGCACAAAGCCCAACTGCATCAAATAAGGCTCTATCACATCTTCAATCGTATCGCTTGGCTCTGACAATGCTGCGGCTAAATTTTCAATTCCCACAGGCCCACCAGCATAGAACTTTATAATCATATTCATATATTCGCGGTCTATTTCATCCAATCCACAGCCATCGATATGCAACTGGAACAATGTAGTTTTTATTGTATCAGCTGTAATTTGCTGTCTGCCCAACGCATTGGCAAAATCACGCGCACGTTTCAGCAAACGGTTTGCGATACGCGGTGTCCCACGCGCAGACTGCGCCAACATCAAAGCACCTTCTTCATCAATCGGCATCCCCAGAATATTTGCACTGCGCATAATAATCTTTGCCAAATCAGACGGCGAATAAAACGTCAGGCGCAAATCAATACCAAACCTGTCGCGCAACGGATTAGACAACAATCCTGTTCGCGTTGTTGCGCCCACCAGCGTAAACGGGGGCAGGTCGATACGCACACTTTTCGCGCTGGGTCCTTCGCCCAACATAATATCCAGTTTAAAATCTTCCATCGCGGAATACAAAACTTCTTCAATCGCAGTCGGCAGACGATGAATTTCATCAATAAACAAGACGTCCATTGGTTCCAAAGACGTCAATATCGCCGCCAAATCCCCTTGTTTGGTCAACATTGGCGCAGCGGTGGCTCTAAAATTAGTTCCCAATTCATTTGCAACAATATGCGCCAAGGTTGTTTTTCCCAACCCTGGGGGACCATATAATAAAACGTGGTCCATTGCTTCGCCACGATTACGCGCCCCAGAAACAAAAACGGATAAATTTTGTTTTAAACTTTCGTGTCCTATAAAATCCCCCAGTGTTCGCGGACGAATCGACCCAACGAACTCATCTGGAATATTTGCATCTAAGAATCTTTCTGTCTTCTGCATATCACAACAACTTATCTTCTGCGTTTTCGCGCCCGACATAGGCCTTTAAATCATTATACATCTGGCGCAAATCCGCAGGTTGAGAATACAACGCATCAGCACCCTTTACACGAATAGTTTCCAAATCAATTTGCGCTTGCTTTTTCAAGACCTGCGTTAAATGCACGCCAAACGCACGCGCTTCATCTGATTCCATAGCACCCTGCAACAACAAGCCACGATTTGGTCTGGGTGACAAAAATGCAAAGTCTGCGACCTGTGAATCAGGCGACACCAGTGCAAAACCTGATATTTCTGGTCTGCGCATCATTGCCTGCAATACATACCACGCCCCCAACTGATGTCCAGCCAGCCATATTTTATCGCTATCTTCATTATTATTTTGAATCCAATCAATAACAGTCGCAATATCCAGCATATTTTCAGCGGTTGTCCCAATTACCCCATCAGAATCATCAACCCCACGATAATTAAAGCGGATAACAGAAAAACCGATATCCATAAACGCACGAAACATTGCATACGAAACCCTGTCATTCATATGATACTTTTGACGTGGATTTCCCGACAAGATTACCGCCAACGGTGCCGCTTCCTGTGCAGATTTATGATAAACCGCGTGCAATTTACCAGATTCACCAGAAATTATGATATCAACCATACCTTTAACCCTTCTTTTTATATTTATTTATTCTAAACTTAGAACAAAGTACAAACAAATTTCAATAAAAAATTTTTATTTTGACACAAATAACAAAAATGTTCTAATATTCAACCAGAGAGAACCAAAGGCAACGACATGCAAAAATATCTTTTTAGTACATTTTTCGCTATTTTCTGCGGATTTTCCGCCTATGCGAACGGCTATATGAACAATTATATGTACGAAGATTTTCAGACAGTTTACACAGAAACACCTGTGCAATCTTATTATGCGTACCCAGACGACCCGAATTTTATTCCAGAATCAGAATTTATGGAACGCGCTGACAGTCTGGATTATGACGACAACATAATAGCTGCCCGCAATATAGAAGCTTATGAACATCCTGGCGTTATGTTCGCGAACAGGCCAATGGTTATCTGCCGTAATTTTGGTTGCACACGCCTGAACGACAAGATTACACGTTCATTTTTATTCAACAGTCTTGCAAATATGTTTATGATGAACGCCCACTCACGCGTTTATATTTGCGAAGCCGACCCATTTTCACGCGACTGTCTGCAATCTGGCATATCGTTTCCTGTACGCAGTGGCATTGCAAACGCGATGGTAAAGATCCCTAAGGCAACAATCTCGCAAGTCAGTGTTTCAACCGGTCTGTCCAAGGCGACTGTTGGTATGACATACGAATTTTTAGTAAACGGCATAAACAGGGTTTGCGAGCCAACTGTGATGGACTTGATGGTTCCCGTTAATTCCGAGGCAGTATTATCAAATCGCGAATTTTCCTGCAATATGACCAGCGATGGTATCAGCAGCATATCGCTTATAATCAGTCTGGATTACATTGACCTTGACTATGGCATTCTGGGCGGTTATTACTCGCTGGGGATGCAGGGTCCAACAACAGGTGGTGGCACAGGCTATGCATTATTCAAGACAGAATTTGCGACCAACAATATGCAATTCCGCGCGGCCGTATACGATGAAGATATGGCTGGGGCAAACAATGCGATGCGCACGATACAACCTGGCGAATATGCCGTAGAACCATTGAACAAATGATAAAGACCGTATTAGTAGTTGACGACGACGACATTTTACGCAAAACATTAAGCAATGGGTTGCGCAACGAAGGCTTTAACATTTTATCTGCAAACTCTGCCGAACAAGCCGATGAAATTCTATCACGAATATCTGTTGACGCTATTGTTCTGGACCGAATGATGTCTGGGCTTGACGGTTTATCTTTCTTGCAAAACATACGCAAACGCGGCAACCAGACGCCAGTACTGATGTTAACAGCGATGACAGGTTCTGAAAACACGATTGACGGTTTATCTTGTGGGGCGAACGACTATCTGGCAAAGCCGTTTCAATTTCGCGAACTTGTGTTGCGATTAAATAACATAATCCCAAACAAACCCCAAGAAACAACAAAACTGCCACCTGAAATATGCATTATTAACGATGAATTTTTTATAATCAATCCACAAACCAAGGACAAGACATTACTAAACCTGTCCAAGGAAGAAAAGAAATTACTAACCCAATTAACCACACCCATTGGCAACATTTCGCCTGCAGCCCCAATGGTTGCAAAACGCTTGCGTATGAAAATAAATTTAGTATCATCAACACTGGACATAATAACAATTCGGGGGCAGGGCTATAAACTTCTTGCCCACACAGACAAATAAAGAACAACACAATGAAATTAATACCACGCGGATTTTCAGCCAGAACAATCTTATTAATCCTTGTACCGCTATTAATTGCCCAGGTTATCGTTGCGAATGCCTTTTTTGGCAACCACTGGTCGCGCGTTCACGACACATTGGCGCGCACCCTATCGGGCGAGATAACAACCATGATGAACTTCTTGGACAACGGGAACATTTCCACCGCCCAGCAAATGGCACGCGACATCGGCATAAACGTCAGCATAAATGAAAAATTAAACCGCCCATCACGCAACAACAACCACTCGCGTGAGGCTGGAAAACTTGCGCTTGAATTATCCAGTCGTTTAAATCGTCCTGCCCAATTATACATTGACAAGGGTAAACGCTTGGTCTTTATTGACATCCCGACCCAAGACGACAAGATTGCGACATTTGGCACATCACTGTACAGAATTTATTCCACCAGTACAGAAGTCTTTATTATATGGATAATTGGTTCTATTTTAATTGTATCGCTGTTAATTACACCATTTATAATAATACACACGCGCAGCATACGTCGCATTGCGCGCGCAGCGAATCGTTTTGGACGCGGTTTGGACGCGCCTGGGTTTGAACCAACAGGTTCCAAAGAAATCCGCGATGCTGCAGCATCTATGATAAAAATGAAAGAACGTCTTGACCGATACAATCGCACCCGTACAGATATGTTAAACGCGGTCAGCCACGATTTGAAATCCCCACTAACG
>CALCEG010000066.1 GCA_937900435.1 uncultured Alphaproteobacteria bacterium | reverse complement strand
TAATTGTTTCTTTAAGCGTCATCATTTTTTATTGGCATGTTCAGTAAATTTTGAAAACTGTTTGGATGCAAAGTTGCTTGAACGCCGTGCAAACGCGTGTGAAAATGTTTTAGACCAATGTATGGCGGTAAGAACACAAGTTTTGGATGACTGGGAAGCCGAATCGGAAGCAATTTTGGTTGATGCGGCAAAATATGCGGACAAATATCGCCGTCAGACCTGTTTTGCGCGCGTGCAAGTTTGTTTGGAAGACGGTTGTTCAACAGGTTCGAATCCGGCTTGTTTGACGAATGTTGATGTTGCGGCTGGGGTTTGTCCGGTGATTGACGAATGTAATGATATTATCCCAGGATTTAAAGATAGTGTAAATGATAAGTTGGGATTCTTGCGTACACAATTTTGTCAGAACGATATAGATGCGTGTCTGCGCGATAAGTGTGGTGAAAACTTTACGGCACCAGAATGTGTCGGCAAAAAGGTTAATGATATTATTGCAATGTGCCCACAAGATATGTTCCCATCATGTAAAAACGAAACGCAATTTGATATCATTGTGTCAGCTGCAGTGTTGCAGATGGACTATCAAATGATGCAAGGGTGCATAAATTATTTTAGTGAACAATTGGGAAAAACCTGTGGAACAGATATGGCGTGCTTGCCATCAGATTCGACAGTTTCTACGTTGCTAAAGGTGCCAGAA
The DNA here is from genome assembly GCA_937900435.1 of uncultured Alphaproteobacteria bacterium. Classification (GTDB taxonomy): domain Bacteria; phylum Pseudomonadota; class Alphaproteobacteria; order Rs-D84; family Rs-D84; genus Enterousia. Next base: position 11,408 of record CALCEG010000066.1, on the reverse strand, counting down.
ACAGAAGAAGAACTGCAAGCGTTGCGTTCAAAGGTTGTTGAAAATTCTAAAACAGCAGTTGAAGAGTTTTTTAAAAAGTTCGAAGCAGAAAAAACAGTCGCTGCCTGTCAAGATGCGGAAAAACCAGCAGGCAGGGCAAGTTTAGGACAGAATATATTTGGTGCCGCTAAGATTGTTGCGGAAATTGGTGCTGAAAATAGGGCGTTGCGTGAATTGGAAACAAAAATTGCTGAACTTTCAAGAAAACAAGATTTGAAGAAAGCTGAAGAAAACTGTTATAATACATACAAAGTTGAAACACCAAGCGATGACAACGGGAAAAGTTATACATATATAAGAAGCGTTTCGTTCGAACCTAGTTTGCGTAATTGCCACGTTTGTCGTATGCAACAAGTTTGCGAAACTGGTGGCGAAACCAAAGGATCGGCGGCGTTAAAAGCGGCTGCCGGTGGGTTGGCGGCTGGGGCGTCAGCAGGTACTATGGTCAGCCCAGGTTGGGGAACCGCAATCGGTGGTGTTGTTGGTGCTGTTGGTGCTGGCATTATGGGGGCAAATGCAGCTGGGGAACAAGAGTTCTGTCAGCAGATTGAATCTTGTGAAGATATTAATATGTAATTAAATACCGGAGAGAGAATAATGAAACATTTAATCACGATATTGTCTTTGATTGCGGTTATGGCACCTGATGCTTGGGCGGCGACAAAAAAAGCATCAAAGCAATCTGCAATTCAAAGTGGGACTTCAGTTCGAACAAAAACAGCAGCCAAGGGTTTGTATGACCAAGAATGTTATGATTTGTACTATGGGTGTATGGACCAGTTTTGTATCGCAGAAAATACAAATGGTGGCAGTTGTGCGTGCAGTGATTTAAGTGTCGAATATGAAAAACAGTTCGCTGAAATACAGTCTATATTTGCCGAAGCAGAACGTATCGCATCAGAAGAAGTTGAAAAAGTAAAATTAGGATCTAAGGCTGATATCGTTTTTACTGGAAAACGTGAATATGACGAAGATGGCAATTTGGTTGATGTTGATGATATAGGAAAAGACAAGAAATCAGCGCGGAAAGATTTGTTGGCATTGTGGGACGAAGAAAGTGAAGACGAGGATGTCTTTGATGATGGTGTTGACTTTTCGAAATTGGTTGGTGATGCGTTATTTAATGCTGCAGAAGAACTTTGTTTAGAACAAATCTCAGAAGATTGTTCGTCTGATTTACCGTTGATTCAAAAGATGTATTCACGCCAAATTACTTCGGATTGCAAGGCGTTTGAAAATACCATAGCACAAAAAAAGAAGGAAGCTGATTTAGCGTTGACAAGTGCAAATACGGATGTCCGTAAAGCCTTGGCAGAAAGCTTTGATGAAGCGAACAAATATGATTTGGGGCAGTGTATGGTAGAATTTAAAAAATGTATGCTGACCAAAGATGCTTGCGGCGATAATTGGGAAAATTGTGTTTCAATCGTTGCGTCTGAAAATATGCAGAATAATGAAACAACAAGTACTGCAGGAACCAAGGTCGAATCTGTTGATACTTATGATATTACGGCATCTACAATGGACGTTTTGAATACAAAGCGTATCATTTGTGAAAATGTTTTGGGGCAATGTATGGCGGTGCGCGATATGGTGTGGCCTGCGTTTTTGAAAGAAGCTGCACCAACAATCCGTTTGGCGGAATCGGCGGCAGAATCAAAGTTCCGTCAGTCTTGTTTGACAACGATTTCTAACTGTATACATACTGCGTGTAAAGACGATATCGCAGGCAAGGGTGTCGACACAATGGACGCTTGTTTGTCCAGACCAGATATGGCGCGTAGTTTTTGTAAAGTTGAAATTGACCCTTGCGAACGTATGGAACCGTTAATTTGGGGATATGTTGTTGATAAGTTGGCGGCAATGCGCGTTGATGCTTGTACACAAGAAGTTAAAGATTGCTTTACCGCAGATACGCGTTGTGGTGAAAACTTCCAAAATTGTTTTGGTATGGACTATGATTATATTCATGATATTTGCCCATTAGATAGTTTGGTTGTCTGCAAGGCTAATAATCCAGATTTTAAAATGGAAGATTTGGATTCTATGTTGATGGGATTATATTTGAATATTGATAATGCTGCACTTGACCAGTGTCAGGAATTAGTAGATAAAAAAATGACAGAAATTTGTGGCAGTACAAGTGATTGTAATCGATTTGCTGCAGATGATACGATTGGTAGTGGCAGTGTGCGTACACAAAAAGACGGAACAAAATATCGCGTAACTGGTATGATTTCGTTTGGTTCAATAAAAATGGGTGATGCCAGTGGTAACACCAGGGACAAGGGTGAAGACGGTGTTACGCGTTTGGGGCCAGGTGAAATTGGCGTTCAGGAATATTTGACGCAAATTCGTGAACGCAACGCAGGTGTTCCGAATGCAGATGAAATTATTGCAACGATTGAAGAAGAATTGAATAATATCGCAGGAACAATCAATCGTACAATCGAATTGATTGAACAAGACCCAGAAATTCAATTCTGTGTAAATGGACGTGATTTGTCGCAAATTATGGGGAAAAAAGCCGAAAAGAAGAAGACGGATGCGCGTTTCCCGAATTTGTTGAATCAGGTAAAAATGCAAATTGCAGTATCTGCTTTACGTCAGGCGCAGGATAATTATAACAAAAAGTATAATGATGCGGTTGCAGAAGCAATGCGGGACTCTGATGTTGATATTGCGCAATATATGTGCCAAATGTTGCCAACAAATAATGGTGCAACATACGGATTGGCGGCTGGTGCAGGTGAAACACTGTCAGTTCCTTATGCAATTAGTTACGAGGTGTCTTCGGGATTGAATTCTAAAATGTTAGCTTCTGGTGGAAGAGGTAGTTCTGCGACCTCAAGTGATGCAGGAATAGATACAACAGCGGGGTCTTCAAAATTTGGTGATGTGGTTGATTCGTTTACTGGTTTGGGACGTAACAAGGTAAAAACCAACCTGGGAAGCGGAACGCGTGAAATGTGGTCGACATTTAATCGTGAAACGCGTATATGTCATTTCTGTACGTCAACGGTTACCAAAAGTTGTACTTCGGTAAACCATAAAGGATTTTTGGGTATTGGTTCAAAGAATGATTTGGATTGTAAAGAATCTGCACCTGTTGAAAAATGCGAAGATATACCAATGTAAGGAAAAGCCCCGTTTGGGGCTTTTTTTTATACATGTCTTTATCCCGTAAACAAAAATCCCCAAACGGGGATTTGTTTAATTGATTTTCTTTAGAATTATACTGGCGTTTGTACCACCAAATCCAAAAGAATTGCTTAGTGCGACATCGACTTTACGTTTTTTTGCAGTGTGTGGCACTAAATCTGTGTCGCCAACGGCGTCTTCTGGGTCGTCCAGATTGATTGTCGGTGGAACAATTCCATCGCGGATTGACAGGACACAAAATATTGCTTCTATTGCGCCAGCTGCACCTAGTAAATGCCCAGTCATAGATTTTGTTGATGACATTGATAAGGGAACGTCTTGGAATAACGTTTGTACGGCGGCAAGTTCGCCAACGTCGCCAAGGCCAGTAGAAGTACCATGTGCATTGATGTAATCAACGTCAGATGGAGTCAGATTCGCGTCGTTTAGTGCAGCCTGCATTGCGCGCATACCGCCAGCACCATTTGGAGCAGGGGCGGTAATGTGATATGCATCTCCAGACATACCATAGCCTGCAACCTCGGCATAAATTTTTGCGCCGCGCGCAACTGCGTGTTCATATTCTTCAAGAACCAAGATGCCAGCACCTTCGGCCATAATAAAGCCATCGCGATTTTTGTCCCATGGACGTGATGCGAGTTCGGGGGCGTCGTTGCGCGTGCTTAATGCCTTCATTGCGGAAAAACCTGCTAATCCAATGCGGCCAACGGCACCTTCGGTACCGCCGCAAATCATTATATCTGCATCGCCATATTTGATTAAACGGGCAGCTTCGCCAATAGAGTGTGCACCAGTGGCGCATGCTGTTACAACAGATATGTTTGGGCCGCCAAAACCATATTTAATGGAAATGTGTCCTGCCGTCATATTTATAATTCCTTTGGGAATAAAGAATGGGCTGACGCGACGTGGACCGCCATCGTGCAATTCAATACAGTTATCATAAATAGTATTCAGACCACCAATGCCACTGCCGATTGATACGCCAATGCGATTTTTGTCGCCAGTATATTCTGTTAAGCCCGCGTCACGAATAGCCTCGTCTGCGGCAACCATTCCGTACATAATAGATTTGTCCATTTTGCGTTGTTCGCGTGGTTCGATAACGCTGTCGGGGTTATAGTCCCCAGCATTAGTCCCCAACGTTGGTATCCCAGCAATTTGTGATGCCAGGTCAGATACATCAAATGAATCAATCTTTTTAATGCCAGATTTCCCAGCCAAAATATTTTGCCAGGCATATTCAATGCCAGTGCCAACTGGTGATACGATTCCCATACCAGTTATAACGACTCTTTTCATATTTTACATTCCTTTGACTAAATTAATGTATACATATATTAAATGTTTTTATGGGTAAAATACAGTAAAAAAAAATCCGTTGGAATAATTTATTGCCAACGGATGTAAGTTTCTATGAAACACTAAAGTTTAGTTCTTTTTGTGTTCTTCGATGTATTTTACAGCATCGCCAACTTTTTCCAGTTTTGCGGCTGCATCATCTGGAATTGTGATGTCGAATTCTTTTTCAACTTCCATAACGAATTCAACAACGTCCAAAGAGTCAGCACCTAAGTCGTTAACAAATGCAGCAGATTCTGTAACTTTGTCTTCTGGAACACCCAATTTTTCTGCTACGATTTTTTTTACTTTTTCAAAAGTTGTCATTTTTTTTCCTTTGTTTTTGTTAATCTATTTGGTCGATACTATGACCATCATTAACGTATAAGCTATCATTTTATGCTATAAGTGTCAAGGATTTATAACAAATAATAACAAAATTAACAGTTTATATAGCCGAATCAACATATAACAGGTCGTCTAGTAATGCGTTTAGGTTTGCCCTGAAGTCTTCGCGGTCAGATGCCCATTTAACCTGACGTATCAAGAATTTATAAACATCGTCCATGGTTAAATTTGGAATGCCTGCAGCCTGTGCGACATTACGCCACGTTGTGCGTGGATCTGATAAATGTATGCCACCATGGCTGGGGAATACCCATTGACCGTCTTGGGGCAGGTCTTGCAACAATACGATTGCCCTGTCGGTCAGGGGACGGTCGTTCCACAGATAGTGATTAAAGTCTAAATCGTGCCAAGACATAGAAAATATCTTGGAACGTGGTGCAAAGCCATAAATTAACATAAAAAATGCGGCGCGTAAAATCGGGTTTGTCACAGAATCAATTGCCTGAACCAGACGTTGAAAACCTGATTTATTTAATGGGCGAATACGGCGTGTTTGTGGAATTCTGGCAAGGGTGGATACAGGGTTCGTTTTTGTGTATCCCATTTCAATCGCATAATTAAATATACTTTGCAATAATTCTTGGACACGACCAGAAATTGCGGTGCCGGATATGTTTTTTATTGTGGATTCGATTTCTGTTGTTGTGATTGCGGATATTGGTTTGTCAAATAATCCTGATAAATGACGGTTTATTGTACGAACCAATTTTGCATACGAATCTTCGCTGCGGCGGACTTTATTTGTTAGATATTGTTTAAGAAAATCGGAAAACGTGATTTTTTTTCGGCGAATCGGTGGTTTTTTTGCTGCATTTTCAAGAATTTGGGGGACGGCACTTCGTGCGTCTTCGATGTCGATAGTTGGGTAATTACCGATTAAAATACGTTTGTCTTTGTGGTGTACACGTTTGCGAACAAAAAAGGTTTTAATGCCACGACAGGTTATGTACATTCTTAATCTGGGTTCCGATATGTCTTGGACAACATCGAACCCTTTGGTGGGGGCAGGTAAGTTGTCCAGAATGTACGGGTTAAAATAAAACTGATGTGCCATTTGTGGCCCCTTTTTTGTTGTTATTTTACATTTTCTAGTTTTTGTAACCAATGCATTGAAACGTCTTGTTGTGCTTCATTGCGTTTTTTTAATGTTGATTTATACAAATTGTGCTGATTGGCCCTGGGGCAGGACTTGCAAGAACACAGGTCGTTATGGAAATTTTCACAATAGTGCGGGCGACAGTTTGGGCTTGGTATATGTATACATTTTTCTTTAATCCCGGGCAATGCGTGTTGTATTGCGGTGTGATGGTCCCTGATACTAGAGTTATATTTGTTCAGTTTTTTTTGTTTTTGTTTGTATTCCTGCCAATCGTTGTATATTTGTGTTGGCTTTGTGTTCAGAATATAATTAATCCATTTTAATTTCATTTGGTGTGTCATTTGTTCTGTTCTCTTTAATGTTAAGACACTTTTAGTGCGTTAATAAATGCGGACTGTGGAATTTCAACGTTTCCAAAAGAACGCATACGTTTTTTTCCTTCTTTCTGTTTTTCCAGCAGTTTGCGTTTACGTGTGATGTCGCCGCCATAACATTTTGCGGTTACGTCTTTGCGGTATGCTGCGATTGTTTCGCGGGCTATGATTTTCCCACCGATTGCTGCCTGTAAAGGAATTTTGAATTGGTGGCGCGGTATCAGATCTTTTAATTTTTCAACAATTTGACGTCCACGCTTTTCAGCAAAAGAACGGTGGCACATAAATGATAAAGGTTCGACATTTTCTTCGTTTACCAGAATGTTTACTTTGACCAAATCAGATGCCTGATATCCGTATACAACATAATCAAATGATGCGTATCCTGATGATATAGATTTTACGCGATCGTAAAAATCAAATACTATTTCAGCCAGTGGTAATTGATATACCAATACAGCACGATTGCCAACGTATGATATGTTTTCTTGGATTCCGCGACGTTCTGCACACAGCGACATAATGCCACCCATATATTTGTCTGGCATCATAATTGTTGCGCGTACCCAGGGTTCTTCGATAGATGCGATTTTTGTTGCTTCTGGCATATCGGCGGGATTTTCAAGGTCAATAACTTCGCCATTGCGCAGGTGGATTTTGTACAGCACGCTGGGGACGGTGTTTATCAAATTCAAATTAAATTCGCGTGATAAACGTTCACTGATGATTTCCATGTGTAGCAGGCCCAGGAATCCACAGCGTAAACCAAAACCAAGTGCAGATGATTTTTCAACAGTGAATGTAAATGAAGCATCGTTTAGTGCCAGTTTTTCTGCGCTTTCGCGGAATGTTGGATAATCATCTGCTTCGACCGGAAAGAAAGATGAAAAAACAACTGGAATCGATGGCTTGAACCCAGGAAGTGCATTGGTGTTTTCGGCACGACTATCGATGATAGTATCGCCGACTTTGCAATCGTGTATGGTTTTCATACCAGTAATGATAAATCCGATTTCGCCGGTGTGCAGTTTGTCGACGTTTACCATCTTTGGGGTAAAATAGCCGATTTTATCAACAACATATTCTGCACCAGTTGCGATAAATTTAATCTTTTGACCGCGTGATAGTTCGCCGTCAACAACGCGAACCAATATTACAACCCCCAGATACGAATCGTACCATGAATCAACCAGCAGTGCGCGTGTTGGTGCGCTTTCGTCGCCATGTGGGGCGGGTAATTTTGTAACAATTTCCTCTAATAATTCTGCAACGCCGTCGCCAGTTTTGCCAGATACTGCCAATGCTTCATTCGCGTCCAGACCGATAACATCTGCGATTTGTTCGCGTGTGGCGGCAACATCGCTGGACGGCAGGTCAATCTTGTTTAATACAGGCAACATTTCCAGGTCGTTATCAAGTGCAAGGTATGCGTTGGCCAGTGTTTGTGCCTGAACCCCTTGGGTCGCATCAACCAGAACCAATGCGCCTTCGCACGCCGCCAAAGAACGTGATACTTCATAAGAAAAGTCAACGTGGCCAGGTGTGTCCATCAAATTTAATTGATATGTTTCACCGTTCTTTGCCTTGTAATTTAGGCGGACTGTTTGTGCCTTAATCGTTATGCCGCGTTCGCGTTCAATATCCATAGAGTCCAGAACCTGGGCCTTCATTTCGCGCGATTGCAGACCACCAGTGTATTCGATAAGTCTGTCTGATAATGTAGACTTGCCATGGTCGATGTGGGCAACGATTGAAAAGTTTCTGATATTTGATTGTTTCATACTAAAAACACCTATGTTATGTGACGTATACTAGTATACTGTTGCCGCATTTTCAAGGTGATTTTTATATATTTTTATTTTAGATTATTTAGCAATTCATCAATGCGCGATGCGCGTTCCAAAGTGTCGTCATATTCAAACCGAATGTCTGGGACGTACTTTTGATTCATACGCGATGCCAATTCAAAACGAACAGTCTTGGTTATGTTGTCCAGACGGGCCTGTGTTGCAGAAATGTCAGGGGTGCGGGTGTAGTAATATAAACGCACAAATTGTATGCCGCCATGCGCGCTAGAACCAACCAATGACACACCACCAAGAATAGGGTCATCGTTATAATTGTCGCGCAGAATTTCAGCCACCAGTGTTTGGACTTTACTGGCAATGCGTTCGCCACGATTCGAATTAAAGTGTTTTTTTTGCATTTGTTTTAGTTTCTTTTGTTGTTATTGTTTATTATAATTGTAAAATATTAAATATTAAATTACAATCAAGTAAAAATTTAAGGTGTAGGAATGAAATTCTCGGAATTTATTTTAAAAAAGTCAGAATCGCCAGCGTATTCTTGGATAGTTTTCTGGTTAACGATATGCGAATCGATTTTTTTGTTTGTTCCGCCAGAAGTGTTTATGACGCCACCAATTATTGCAAATAAGAAACGTGCCTTGCCGATTACTGTGGCGGCTGCGCTGGGGTCGTTGGTTGGTGGGGCGATTGCGTATCTGATTGGTATGTGGTTGTATGATTCTGTCGGGATTTGGTTAATAGAAACTTTTTCAAACCCAGAATTAATCGAAACCGCAATCAAGCCGATGTTTTCAAAGTATGGGATTTTGATTATTGTCTTAACGGCTGTAACCCCAATCCCATATAAGTTGTTGGCGATATGGTTGGGATTTATTGGGTATCCGATGTTATTGTTCTTGGTCGTGTCTGCGATATTTCGTACAGGACGTTTCGCGATTGTGGGACTTCTGTTATATTTGTTCCAGGAACGTGCAAATCAAATTGTAAAGAAGTATTTTTGGCCGTTGATAATTGTTGCGATTGTGGCAGCGATACTGGGAATAGGGTTGATAAGTCTGTTTTAATGTTTGAATTATGAGAAGATGCAGATTGCCTTTTACAAGATGTATGATTGTGCAAATGTTGTTTGCGCCCATTGTTGCTGTGCTGTGTTTGCTGTTGTATGTGTTTTGTATTCGGTCAACAGTAAGTGCGCCTGTGATTTTTAGTATTGCGCGTGGGGATTCGGTGTCTGGGGTTGCGAACAGGTTGTATAAAAATGGTTTAATCGATTCGATTCAGGTATTCAAGATGTCTGTGCGTGCCAAAGGGGGCAAGATTCAAAGTGGGCATTATGATATTCATCGTGGGGCCAGCGCGTGGCGAATCGCAGATATGTTCGCGGATGGCAAGGTTGCAGAAACAACTGTTCTGATTCCAGAAGGATTAACAGTAAAACAAATAAAACAACGCTTGTTGCAGGAACAAGGATTGTCGGGTGCGGTTGAGTGTACCGCAGGCGATAACAGAGACTTTTGTAATTTAAAAGATGGTCAGATTTTTCCTGATACCTATACGGTGGCGCGTGGAACGCCGCGATTGGCGGTCTTAGGTTTGGCACGAAAAAAAATGAAAGAAGTTGAAGACAGGTGGAAAAAAACAAACCTGTGGCCAAAGCCGTTGAAAAATTGGAATGACGTTATTACGTTGGCGTCTATTGTGCAAAAAGAAACGCCGTTGATTCGTGAAATGCCGGTTGTGGCAAGTGTTTATCTTAACCGCTTGAACAAAAAAATGCGCCTGCAGGCTGATCCAACTGTGGTTTATGCGTTGACCAATGGTTTGGGTGATATGCAGGGGGCGCCACTGTTGCGCAGTCATTTAAAATTACAAAATCCATATAATACATACAGAAATGCAGGTCTGCCACCAGCGCCAATCGCAAATGTTGGATTGGCTGCAATTAGTGCGGTTATGAATCCTGCAGAAACAAATTATTTGTTCTTTGTTGCAGATGGGCGTGGTGGACATCGGTTTTCGGTTGACTATGAACAGCATAAAAAAAATCATAATGACTGGCGTAAAATAAAAAAAATTAAAAATAAAAAATAGAAAGTCGGCAGTCGGTTAAAACAATTAATTATTAAAAAACATAACAAATTATAACAAAATAAATAAGCGCCTTGTAAAACGGGCGCTTTTTTATTGCGTTTTGTGTAAAAACGATTCGGAAACGCATAAGAGCGTATCATATTTTATGCCAGATTGCAAAAATCTTTGTCCTTGCGAATAGGTTTTTATGCCTGATAAAATTATAGTAGCTAGACATTAATCTAGTCAGATTAACCTTAACAAAAGGATATATTATGAAAAAATTAACTTTAACTTCTTTGTTGACTGTTTTGGCTGTTAGTGGTGCGCATGCGGCAAATATTATTGATGGTAATCCATTGTATCGCCCGGGTGAAGGACGCTTTTATAGCGTTACAGCACTGGAATCGCACACAGAAGCGATGGAAAGTTGGATGTTGGCCGAAGAATTTGGCTATGGTATCACAGATAAATTGGCTGTATTTATGAAAACGGGTTTGTCAGAAGTAGACAGTTTTGATTATATGTCTTGGAATGATTTTTCTGTTGGTTTGAATTATCGTGTATTGGATATGGGCGCATGGAAAGGCGACGTTTATGGTGTTTATAAATTTAGTCCTGTTTGGGGCGACCATCAACCATTCCTAGACGAAGATTTAACACATTATACTTGGACACTGGGTGTTCGTGGTGGTTATGCTGGTGAAGGCTGGACTGTCGCAGGGCATGTTGACTTTGATTACACAAATTCAGAATCCTTTAACTGGGGTGACAGTGGCTTGCATAAATTAAGCGCAGGTTTGGATGCACAACTGTTATTAGATCCACAATGGAATTTGGTTGCGGGTGTTGAATATACAGGTGTTATGAACGACAGCGCACACAATGCAGGTGTTTGGAACGCAAAATTAGGTGCGAACTATAACATTGACGCAACAAAGTTTGTTGGTGCCTATATTATGGGTGAAATGGAACATTCCACAGGCGAATGGGAAGTTGCTGATGGTATGGGGTTAGGCGTTCAATTCGGCATCACCTTCTAAAAAATAAATTATAATAATTCATCTATGCGCAAATCCGTTGGCTCATGTAGCGTTATGTACACTA
>CALCEG010000065.1 GCA_937900435.1 uncultured Alphaproteobacteria bacterium | reverse complement strand
GAGCGCCGCGCGCACAGCAGGAGCAGTTTGCACGATCACGTATTTCCCAGCCTTCATCGCCGCGTCAACTTTTTCAATTTCAGAAACTTCCATAAGCCAAGCGACTTGGAAGGCGAATATGAAATTTGTGATATTTATTATTATGCACCAGCATACATCGACAGTTACGATTGGAACACCAACCCAAGTTATATGAACTATTTTAAGTTTTTGGAGGCTATGAATGATAGTGACTGGGGCATCGGTTATGTTATACCAGAAAAGGATGAATGGGAATTTGTTGTTGATGGCACGACATACTATTGCCCTGTCATACCAAAGACTTATGAATGGGACGGCGATGAATATGACGGCGTTGAGCTTCGTTGGGAATGGAACGGCACAGATTGGTCACAATATATAAACGGTGAATATATAGGTTACGAATGGACTACTGCTGAAATGTATAGTACATTTGGTATCCAGATAGACTCAGGCGAAGAAGAAAACATTGAATATATAGACTTTTATGTTCGTGGTGGCGACCAAAGATATTGGCAACAATTTAACCCAATAGACGAATCTAAATTTGCAACAGCAAGAGCAGTTAGTGATTTACAATCGGCACTTAATGTTGATGAAGAAAACAAAATGTTTAAGCGCTTCCAATCTGCACGTGATTTGAACAACCAAACAACAGCAGGACAATATAGATTTGAAGCTATTGGTTGTTCAAACTTGCCAACACAAGCTTCTAGTTCAAGATTTTTTTGGCTGTTTGTGACGAACTATGCAGACAACGACACAGAAGTTCGCCAAGTTTTAATTGCAGATAAAGTAACTATGGCTTCTGGAGGACACGGTTATAGCAGATACGCACCAAATATATTTGTAAGATGTAGAGTGTCTAATATTTGGTCTGATTGGAAACCGTTATTGACAGATGAAGCAGGTGTATGGATACAAGGTTTTAACCCAGACAAAAAACAAATACTTGTTCATTATAATAACAATAATGCAATGGTATGGGAAGACGCAGAATAGGAGTAAGATATGACAATGAAAATATACACCTTGGAAGAAGATGGTAAATTCAAAGAACAGGTGATTCTTGAATCTGACAAAGAAGCAAGTAAGGCCGTGCACCGTTCTGTATATCATATACCTGATGTTAAATATACTAGAGTCAATCCACCAAAAGAACTCGAAGGTTATGACAGATATTTTATTAACAACAGATGGGAATACAGAGAAGTATTACCGGAACCAATAGAAGAAGAAAATGTATAGAGTGACGTGGACATCAAGTAAGTTTATATATGCGCTGGGCGGCGCCTTAATGTCTTTCTTTACAGACATTGGTACTGCATTGTTTGGTCTGCTTATATGTATTTTGATGGACACGATTACAGGTTTTTGGGCAGCACCTTATAGGGGACAGAAACGTCATTCTCATTGTCTTTCGAGATTTGTTACAAAATTGATAACATATTTAATAGCGGTTATTCTTATGCACGTTTTGGAAATGTTGGTGTTTCCGGACTATGCTGTAACAATGAAGATTCAGTTAGCACGTGTGATTTGCACAGCGATATGCTTACTGGAAATATATTCTACACTTGAAAACCTTTACGACATTACTGGGTTGGAGATATTCAAATATATCACACAGCTTAGTTCTAAGAAAGTGAAGGAAGCTGTGGGTGTAGAAATAACCAAGGAGAAACAAAATGGCTAAAAAAGAAAAAGTGCACAGTATATGGAGTGATTTGTGGGCAGAATATAAAATCAAATGGTGTAAAGCTTGGCAAGAATATAAAACTCTTGTTGGTCCTTTTATCAAAGGCACAGCTAAATACATTTGGTTGCTCATTGAAGAACTTTTGGCTGTTGTAAAGACCGGCTTGCTTGAAACAGGCAAATGGCTTGTTGAAAAGATATTAGCTTGGTTTAAGAAAGTCTAAGAGATTGGGGGAGTGCAGTTCTCTTCTTTGTTCTTGTGTCTGCACCGTTTACAGTGACCCGGCACTGCCCCCAGACCGGGCTTTTGGAGAATAAAGATGGCAGATATATGCTTTTTGTCTGGATTGGAGATACCTAAAGGACAACATTCACGCGAACACATAGTCCCGAGGAGCAAAATACCGTCATATATCGCAAACCATCCATACAACATAGCACCAGCAATAAAGATTTTTAATTGTATAAAAGCAGACAGATTCTTATGTGAATGGGAAGACAAAAAATTTGAATTAACATATAACGCATTAAAATCTTGGAACTTGAAACAAGCAAACAAAGAGATTATAATAAAAGCGTTGGATAGGTTCGCTACCGAAAAGGACTCACTCAATCCCTGCCAACATTGTATATTGAGTAAAATAGCAACGGAGTATTGTTATGAAAACAGAAATTTGGAAAAATACAGAAGTCGATGGTTATATGGTATCCAGTTTGGGCAGAGTCAAATCATTAGATAGGCTTTTGCCGCCAGACAGAATGCATCCAAAAGGTCAATTTAAGAAGGGGCGTATAATGAATACGCACCAGAAACATCACAACTATGATAGTGTTATTTTATCAAGAAACCCGGATAAAAGATATTATGTTCATAGACTGGTTGCTACAGCATTTATACCAAACCCAGAAAACAAAAGAGATGTAAATCATAAGAACGGCAATACTAAAGACAACAGAGTTGAAAACTTAGAATGGACGACTCACAAAGAAAACACTGAACACGCAAGAGATGTATTGGGCTTATTCAAAAACAGAGACAAAGCGAAAAAAGTTCTTTGTGTTGAACTTAATAAAACTTTTGATTCTACGTGCGAGGCTTGCCGTTTTCTTGGTGATTATAGTCAAAAAGGTGGTGGTATAAGTACTGCTATAAAAACAGGATGCAAAGCGAAGGGATATCACTGGAGGTATGTACAATGAAAATAATAGCTTTATTTTTAAGTTTAATGGTTTTAGGGTGTAGTTATAAGTCTTCTACAGAAAATCTTGCTGACGGGGCAAAAGAATCAATTTCTGATATATATGAATCACTGCCCAAAGAATGCCAATCAAAACAAATAAAAGTAGCATTCGATGGTGCAATGAAACAGGTGGAAAGCGTGAAAGCTAATTGTGTATCTGAAATGAAGATACTTAATGAGAAGATTAAACAGCGTAATCTTTTGATTGTTGGATTAATTGTTCTTCTGTTAGGTTTAATCGCCCGCAAAGCGCAGTCAATCCTTTCGAAGATAATCTAACCCAGTTTGGTGTACCTGCTGGGTCTTTATAATAAAAATACCCGTGTTGTTTAAGATGTTTAATTACGGTATCAGAGGGGGCAATAAAACGTGTGCGTATTTGTAGTGCCTCATATTTTTCAAGCATTTGTTCTATTGCTTCGTCTTCTTTTCCTTGTATTGGCCACAAAGAGTTTACGTAGATACCGGCAGGCAAAGCATTCCACAAGGTGCCATAATCAAAAAAATCTGACGTGAAGCCAATCATTTGACCGACTTCATCGTCCAACTTAATACACGGGTTTTTCATTACATTCCTTTGAAGAAATAATATAATTCTTCTGTTCTGCGTTTAGCCAAGCCTGGCAAGAATTTACCAGCCCCAGAGAACCAATCGTATTCTTTAATAAACGTAGGCCAGTCTTTTTCTTTCAGTGCTTTGAAGCATTTAGATTTAGCAAAAGCACCCCAACCAATGTTGTAGACCAAAGATTCCAATGCAGCTGATTGTAATTCTGTTAAGCCCAAAGGTTCAAGGTGTGGTCTAACGTTTTTGATAAGATAATCAATCAACAACGCTTCCGCTGTTTGTTCTGATATCGTGTCGCCTTTTTTTACTTTTGACCCGTCTGCATAGACAGTAGAACCGTAACCTATTGTCCAAATGCCAGCAGGACACTTATACGCCTGACTTCTAAAGCCTTCGTATTTCTTAATTAAATCTATTCCTGAAACCATATTATTTTCCTTTTGTGTCTTTGACAAAACACCAGACAATGAAGATTGCCCAGACGAAAAGCCAAAAAGTGATTTTAGCCATTGTAACCCCCTCATTTGTATTCCTCCGGTGATTCTAAAACCATCCAGATACCCTTAGATGTTAAGACAATGTGTTGTCCTTCCATCCAAAATTCTGTGATACCCCATTCTTTTGGCAGGGCTTCACCAATTTGTTGCCAATTACGTTTTCTAATCATATATTTCCTCCACTATTTTACCAGATGAATTGTAAATATTCCAGATGTGAATCGCACCAGCTTCATTCACACCCAAAAACTGAAAAGGGTCCCACTTTGTACATTTCGTACACTGTGCATACGGCATACCGCCGACATTCACTATGTGTCCCTTACCACCACATTTTTTGCATTTACGCATTTCTTCTTTCATATTAAAATTTGTTCCTTTATACGTTTAATTTGTTCTTCGAAGTATTCTTCCCGTGTTATGCCTCGCGCAATACAAATGCCTTTCAAAGACTTGTTAGACAACTGCGTAAGCCAATCTCTTTGTTCTTCAGATATTGGTTCGTGTAATTTGCCTGCGTGTATTTTTGCGTGGCATTCTGCACACACTGGTAATAAGTTGAGCAATTCAAATCTTGTGATAGGGTTTGCTCTGCGTATTATGTGATGCATATGCTCTGCGGGGCGGACTTTGTATTTGATGAGGCAGGGAATACAGCACCGCCCGTGTCGCAACTGCGGGTAGAGTTTGTCGCCTTTTTCTATGATTTTTTCTTCTCTCGTTTTTGAAGATTTACGTGGTGGAATCATCGCGACCTCCTAAAACTGAACCCCAGCACTATAGCCATAGGAGATTTTAAGAAATACTATAGTGCCAGGTATGTGACAAGACGACAAGAGAGAGAATGAAAGGAAGGAAAGATGTCTTGTCACAATCTCGTTTACCGTTTAGAATGGCAATTCATCGTCCACTTCAAACGGTGTTATTGGTGTTTCTTGTGGTTGACTTACTGTCTGAAAAGCAATAACAACGAAGTTGTTAAATATTTTTCCTGTTGCTGTCAAAGCAGATGTAAGACCAATTTTCATATTATACACACCGCCTGTATTTACATTCATATCGTCTGTTGCTAAACGGGCAATAAGAACTGTTGGTTTTTTATCGGTTGTTTCGATTTTAACTTCGGTAAAATCAAAAGTGCCGTTACCATCTTTACGTGGTATGCTTTTGCTTTCTTTGCTCAGAACCTTAAATTCTGTATCGAATGTAATCATTATTTTCCCCCTAAATATATTAAGTGTTGGGTTTCCATAGAAAATTCACCTTCTTTTGGTTGGCAGGTTTCTACGTCTACTCCAAGTGTAATCAAATCTGTAATGTTTTGCAAGACGTTTTTAGCAACTTCATAGTTGTCTGGGAACAAGTCTTTGTAAACATACAGATAGCAAGACATAGCAGAGAAGATGCTAGACAGTGTGTTTTCAACTGGGTCTTCCTTGCCAATGTATTCTCCCCAAAACGCAAATAGCCATTATTTTCCAAACTTCAGCCGTCATAACCCAAACAAAGATTTAACCGTTGTGAACAAATCAGCCACTGCGTTTAATTGTTCTTGATTCATAAGTTATCCTCTATAAATTTCACACATTCTGCTAATGTGTCTAATATTTGTTGTTGCGCCATAGGGTCGCGTTCAATTCTTTGGACTCTTAAACCAACACGAGGGTGATAATAAATGAAATCACACCACTTGCGCTGGGTAACCAGAAGGTTAAACTGGACCTGTGTTCTGTATTTAGGTTCGATGTAGAAGTCGTTTGCGTGTTTCCCTTCTGTGTATTGTGTCATAAATTTCGCCACCAGACACTTGATTTCGATGATACCATCATCGCCAACCAAGCCATCTGGGGAACAGACCATATAACCAGGAAAATATTCTCTATCTTCCACAAGACCAACTTCTTTTACTTCTGTTTCATAAACAGCAGAATACATACGGCGTGCTTCCGGTTCTAATATGTTGCCACGTTCTGTGTAGAACGAGCCCATATCTTCCTTGTCTGAATCTTGGTAACGTCTTTCTGCTATTTTTTCCCAAAGCTTATCTGTTTTTGTTGCAGATTTGCCGAGAAATGTGTGAAAGTCTGACCCAGAGAACATACCAAGCTTCGCCGCATACCATTCGTCAGACTGCTGAACCATATCATATATGTAGTTTGGTTCATTCATTTGTCGTCTCTTGTGCTAATTTGCGTTTCTTTGCGTCTATTGCAATACGTGCCATAGATTCTGTTATATCATCGCAAGTTTTAACTTTGAAGTATGCGCAAAGTTGTTCCAAATCTACACCCAAAGACACTAATTCTTCACGCTGGTCGTCATTCATTGGTCCTTGAGCTTCTTTTGTCGCAGCGTCAACATCTTCGCCTGCATAAACTTTCAAGCCATAACCGTGTCTAGCACAAGCCTTCGTTAAAGAACGCTGAATTGCTGTGTTAACATCAAAAGATGTTACTCTTTCTAACGGAATCGCTTTGTTGCGATAATCCATAACAGGCAAGTATTCAATATGTTCTAAATCGTCAATCGTAACACCTGTTTTAACCCAACAAGTTCTACCATCTGTGAAATAATTCCAACCATCCGGGTTTTCATAGATTTTATATGTTGCTGTTGGGTGTTTTTCTTTAATGCCTTTCCAAGCATAAGCCCAAGACACATAATTCAAGCCGTTTTTCTTTTCAACGTAATCAGATACGTCTTCTTCATATAATTCTACAAAGTAATTTTTATCTGTCATTTTGGTCTCCTTAAAAATCATTAGCCGGTATGTTATTCCAAAACCACATTAAAACGTCCCAAGCATCCATTAGGCTTCCTCCAGTTGTTTAGAGAAAAGCATTTCTTTTGCTTGGTCTCGTGTTAAGTATGGGTTTTCAGCTTTAACGATTGTATAATTACCGTTAATCAACACAACGCGGTATATACGTGGGTTTTCTTCAACTTCAACTTTCTTTGTGAAGTTTTCAACAACCTTTGGTGCTGGTGTTGGTTTCAAATCATTTTCCATTTCTTTTTTAATGGTGTCATTTGTTACCAAACATTCGCTTCTAAAGCCATCTTCTTTCTTAATAATGCGTCTGCCTACTAAGCGTTGCCATATTCCTGTGCAGATTTTTGATTTCAAAACAGCAGGTGGCATTTTACGTGGTTTTCTCATAGTGTAAATATAATCCCCTTCGTCTAATAAAACTCTGTCCAAATTATACATTTTGTAATGTGATTTGTATTCAAATTTATCAGTTCTGATAACGTCATAAACTAAGATATTCTGTATCATATTAAATCCTTTTCTTTAATTCTGCTACAGCTTCATCCCAAGTCATTAAAGGCGCATCGTGTTTGATAACAGTCCATACGCCGTCAACCTTAAGGACTTCGTATACCATATCTGAATAATCTGTTTTATTAACGACAACACGTTTTTTGTATGTGCTTAAGCCAACAATTTTACGGTTAGAAATACCTGCAGGGTCTTCATCCCATTCGATTGTATGACCTGTGCCTAAGCCGTTTTTCCACAACACTGTTGCTATATTGTTTTTGCACAATCTAAACAATTCTGTTAATGTGCCAGGTTTTTGTCTTGAGCGGGTAAAAAATGATTTGTCCCCTGAAGGGGTTTTGAAGGTGATAGACATACCCAATGAGCCATCATCCATATCTTGTAAGTGATAAACTGCTTTCATATCGTTTTCCTTTTGGTTAAAATAAAGAGAGTTTCTTTATAGGTTTGTTACAATAAAGCTTTTCTCTGGCTGTTTTTGTGTTCTTATTGCCACCGCCCTGGGACGCCAGGTCCCATTCTTCTAGCAAAAAGAAGTCGTCCGGCATAGAGTATTCTGAAATCAGAACTGTATTCGGACAGTTTCTGCACCAATCATAGAACTCTTCGTGGTCAAATTCACCAACGCAGTAGTCCGCAGTGCCTTTATACGGCGGGTCACAATACACGATTGCGTCCTCCGGTATCTCTACTTTATTATATGGCTTGTTTTCCAATATAATCTTTGGGTCATATCTGCCATACATAAGAATAACATCTTCCAAATGGCGTGTGCGTTCACGTGGTTCAGAACGTTGTCTGTTTAATTCTTCCTTTGGTGTGTTCAGACGTTCTTCGCCCCATAAATATGCTTTGCCGTTTGTTGAAAATGAATATATCTGTCTGACAAATGTATCGTAATCAGAAATACCCAATCTATATGCGTTAAATTCTTCCTTGGTAGGTTCTACCTGTGAAAACAAAGCAATGCGTTCTGGGTGGTCTCTGAGTGTTTTATGAAGATACATTATGCCTGAGTCCAGGTCGTTCATAATGATAGTTTCAAATTGACCTGCCATTGAATACCCAACAGACCCACCACCACAAAACAAATCAACAAAGACTTTTGTGTCTGGCAAATCGATTTGGTGTATCAACGCGTGTAATCTCTCTAAAAGCCTGGATTTATTACCCATATACGGTATCCAAGGCTCTAAACCATTTGACATATCGATTCCTTTTGTTAGTCAAATTGTATCACAATAGATACATAAGTCAAGTATAAAAATACTTTTTTATTTCATTTTTAATAATTTGTCTAGTTCGTGTGGTTCGCCAACGGTTACAACGAACGGTAAAGACGTTATACCGACTTTAGATGCAAACGGTATAATATCTGCTGGGTCCATTAAAACCGATTCGGTTTCTGGTGACATTGCTTTAAGCATTTCACATTTTTGACATCCGTGAATACTAGCGACAATTATGCTTTTCATTTTTTACCTCCATAAATTTGATTCTTAACTGTCTTTGTTTTTCGAACTGAATTACCAGCTGTCCGTCTTTTTCGTGTGGTAGATTTATCATTTTCAACCTCTCGTTTTTTATACATTATAAAGCCAAATGAAAGAAATCCTAATTCTATGTCAAAATCTATAAACTCTTTCTTGAAATTCCAGTCTGCGCCAATCAAGAACCGGTCAAATCCTATAAAACAATCGCAGGCTATAAAATGTTTTTTAGTGTCTTTTTTCTTACAGAACCATAATTTCATTATCTGCTCCTTTGCGCTTGCCATAGTTTTCTGACGTGTTCATAATACTTGAAAGCATCGTCCTTGTTTTCAAATTTCATTTGTTGAACAAACACTCTGCCGTCCTTTAATGCTTTATGCACATCAACGCTCCAGCCTTTTGGTGTTAAGTTTGGGAAGTTAAAATCTATAATCATTATGGTCTCCTTAACCTTGTTATTATAATCTCTACTTCCATATGAAGATAACGGTTATATCTTTTAATTCTATCTTGGTCAAATTCATAAAACATAAAATCTTCCAAGCGAAAGTCTTTAATATTTATTACTCTGTATCTTCGTATTTCTGGGAACGCATCGCATCTTACTCTTGTTAACATTCCGTGAATAACAGTTTTGTTCGAAGATTCGTCCGAGAAGTAAGAATTGTCCCCAGTCTGTATTTTAACTTTTGGGTAAATCTTTTTTTCTTCCATCGTTAGCTCCTTTGAAAATCTTTCGCCATTTTTTAACACCATAATCTCTTTGCCAACAGAACCAGTTCCCGGGTGCTGCGCCATACCAAGACCGCCATATCATTTTTCCTTTATCTGTAATAACCAAAGCATCACACAACGGTTCTTTGTCTGGCAAAGACCATTTGGTTCTAGTCCCCATCATTTGTCCTTTTGTTCTGTATCAAATAACATCTTTGTATTCGTTCCAAAACTCGTCTGGTGTTTTTACTTTCGTGGTTCCAGTATGAAATCTTGGCAACCAATACGATTTTGTTTCTTTCCAAGAATCTGTTTTAGAAATATAATTGTGTTTAACATCTTTGTTTAACCAGTCTTTCTTTTTAACCTGTTTTACCAATGTGTTTTCAATAATGGTCGCCTGTGCGGTATATGTATTAAACATAAACGCTTTCTTTGTATTGGGCTTATGAACGGCATACCACGCCAACTTGAACGCTTTATCGTCCAGTTTAAGCATTTCACTATACATACTTTTAACAAGTTTTTCCAACGGGTTATTATTCATTATTTATCCTTTTGTTCTAGTGCTGTTTCTATTTCTTTAAGTCCGTGCAATGCGACAGTTTTGCACCAATCCGTCATCATCTTTTCAGACCCAAGTCCGTGTTCTGACATATTCAAATAACCTATTTTCATTAGCCATTTTTTAGCGGCATCCAATGCCTTGCGTGTGCGTATAAGTTCTAAAAATAATTTACTGTCGCCAATTAAAAGGCATTTAGAACAGTATAGTGTGCTTGTTCCATCTTTGTATTTATTCCAAGTTTTTAATTCCCGTTGACAGAATGGACATTTCATATCACTCATTGTTATTCTCCATATGTTGCTTTTACAAACTTAATGATTGTCCAACCCACAACGGCGACCAAAAGAATAAACCCGATACTCCTACTCATTGTCGCCACCTTTGGTTATTAAATTTCTTTTTGACATTTCTGTTTCCAAACCTTCTACCATTTGGTGCACATATTCTGGCAAATTTTGTTCTTCGTTTCTGTTTGCACAACGGTTTATAAAATTACAAATATTTCGTTCAATCATATTGTGTGCGTTTATCAAATGATTATCTGTCATATCTTCATATCGTATAAGGTCGCCATCACGTGTTTCCCAATATTTTGTATAATCTATTTCCGGCGGAATGTCGTTTTTATCTATCATCATTTTAACTCCTTATATTTCTTACAGGGTGTCTGTTGTCGTAGCCGTTTAATTAAGTGCCCATCGCTTACGGTTTGTGCAGCTCGTGGCGGATGCTCCACTTATGCCCCTGGCACCCCTGTATTTTGGGTAATCAAACACAAACAGATGTTATGCAAAGTTGTCCTGCGCAGACGCGCTTAATGTGTTATATATCCCAAAACTTGGTGGGCAGGGATGGATTCGAACCATCGAACTCCGAAGAGAACAGATTTACAGTCTGCCCGTTTTAACCACTTACCTACCTACCCAAAACTCTTTGTGGGTTGTCGTGTAATTAGCTTCTTCATTGTCTATGCGATGTTAGACGGCACGATTGCGAAAGTCTTGCGACCAGAACATATAAAAACTGTTTTTAGATAAAAATATGTTCCAGCCGATTACACGTTCTCAGTTAGCAACCCTCACTAACTGTTAAAGGAGGCAACGTGCCAAACTCTTATATCAAACACATTTGCAAAGCTTCTTCCAGACTAGCAATTACTTCCGGTGTGAAGCACATTTGATAAATTTCTTGTAACATTTCTATTGTCATTTGTTTCTTCCTTTTGGTTGTTCTTTCTTTATCCAGTCTTTAATAGCGTTTATACCAAGGTCGTAAAGTTCTGGCACATCCTGTTTTATTACCTGTGATTCCGCAATGTTAGGCACGACATAAATCATAGCCATTTCCTTTGAAGACGGCACAAATAATAAACCAAGCAAAGAAATTATCCAAGGTAATATTAAAATATTTATGAATTTCTTGAACATTTTATGAAAAGTTGGCGCATCCGGGTCGTCTTTATCGAAAGACGCAATAATGCAGAATATTGTCAAGAATAACAATGCTACTCCTGCAAAAAACGCAATTATCGCAAATAACGTGTTTAATCCGTCAAGTCTTGTAAACCAATACATAAGTGAATAAGATAGTGTCATTTTTTCCTCCTTTCTTTATTAACACCAAGGGTCGTAAATAGTGCCAAACGGATTCTGTGTGGCAACTACTGTCTCGCCAGCCGCTCTCTCAAGAGCGGTTGCAACTCTTTCGTAACCCCAGTCTGAATGAGCAGGTCTTGGGGCTTCGTATGTATCTCTTGATAAATAAAAATCATATTCTTCCATAGGTGGAACCTTTATAACATCGCTTTCTTTACGCAATCTCGGTATCTCTAAAAAACCGCCTTTAATAACCTTTGTTTCTGCACGCCAATCAGGACACGCAGAAGACTTTAATGTCATTTGTGTTCCGTCTTCTAACAATACGTCAACATACACGTATCCTCCGGCTGTATATAACGCATATAGACTAACAACTGTGTTTCTTGTTTCTGGAAATTCTCTATATTCCGTAGAGCCAGTATGTTCGTTTGTAAATTCTAATATCATAATCGTTCCTTTCTGTTTGTTGTTGTTTTTTGGGAAGCCATAACCAAAGGGAGAAAAATGAAAAACAACAAGAAGATATGGCTCCCCAAACTCTTTGTGTGCATTCCGGACGGTATTCTTGAATACTTTGAGGTCATTTCTTCTACCGTATAGTCGGCACTCTGCACACAAACTTGGCGCGTCCTACTCTGGTCATCGGGTTTGTCCCTGTTCAGAATGCCCACAGTCGGACTTGGGGCTCTCGGACGCAAACTTGGCTGGTCTGGTTGGATTCGAACCAACGACTTGTTGATTAACAGTCAACCGTTCTTCCACTGAACTACAGACCAAAACTTATTGTGCAGGCTTTCCGATTCGACTCGGTCAGGTTAACACCTTACTCTTTGACGCTCCATATAGCTACCTGCACAAACTTGGTGCGACTAGAAGGACTTGAACCTTCGACTAAACCTTGGCAAGGTTTCGTGATAACCCCTTCACCATAGCCGCGTATATCATTGGATAAAACCTAGCAATGCTTTTCCGTCTTTTATTTCAACCACACAGCGCTGATAAGCTTGTCCCTTTGATACAATGTATATTACATCTCCGACAGCCATCAAGTCAACTATTTGTTTTGGAAAATACATCCAGTCTTCATCCAAAAACGTCATTGAATCTGTGGTTTTATACATCCACATTGTCCAGCCATTAGCATAAGCAATAACCGACATATTTTTGTTTTGATAAGCCATTAGTTCCTCCCTGTGTAGATAATAGCCACAGCAGTAGCATTGTATTCACTGCTATCCACTACGGCAAACGTTTTTATTTTCAAATCCTTAAACATATCAAGAACTTCCAAAAGCCCTTGACTTAAGTCTGTTGAGTCCCACCATAATACGTTTGTATATAACAGTTCGCCTTCTTTAAGAGTTATATGGTCGGCAATTTCTTCTGTTATCGCATTAAGGACTTCTTTCACAGACACATCATTGTCTATAATAACTTCCCAAGCCCAACCAACTGTTTTGGTTAATTCATTGTTCGTCATATTTTAATCCTTTTTGCTAGCCACAACATAACACCAAACGTCGTCACAGTCTGTTTTCCAACCATAAAATTGTATATTGTTTCTACCGTCTTTCATTTCATAAAATATATGTTCTGCGACTGAATCTGTTAGTTCGAGTCCAGGATAATCATCGCAATCCCAAACCTCTATCTCCCAGCCTGGCATCTTTTCTTTAATCGTGTTTATAAAGTCAGGCATAATAAAACAACCGCTGTCTTTAATAGAAATATCGTCCAAAACGGCTTCTAGTTCTTGTTTTATCATTTTTTCTCCTTTGTTAAGTTATAAACCCAGTCAATAACTTTATCTAATCTTTCTAATAATTTCTGTGCGTGTTCGTCCATAACAAGTTCTTCCAGTTCAGCAGAAACATCATTTAATACGTCCAGCGCGTATTCAGCTTTTTCTTTTAAGAAGTTCATTTTTTCTCCTTTTGTTCCAGTTGTCATAAAGTTTTTTATTTCTTTCTTCGGCTTTCTTAAAAGCAACAACTTTTCTGCCAGTTATATTCCAAAAGTTTTTACACTGTAAAGCAACACCGCCAGTAATTCTAATAATTTCCGGCTTGAAATCACCATAACTTTGGTAATCTTCTGTCGGTTCTGCTAAATATCTATAACATATCTTCCTGAACGGACATTCGCAATTTGCGCACATAGATATATCTGGCATTTTATTCTCCTAAAGTTATCATTCCAAGCTTGTAAGCAAATGTATAAAGTTCCGCTTTGTTTAAATTATTAAACTTTCCAAATGTATCTGGAAATCTTTGCTTTGCTGCTTCCACAGCATCATCCCAATCCCATCTTACAGACCACATCCTTGGGTCTTTTTTGTCCGGCTGCATATATCGTATGTAGTTATCGGAGCCGTGGGGTATTTTTTCTACCAGTTCGAAGTATGGTATATTCAACACCCCACGTTCGTGTGCGTAACGACAAACTTTCAAAAACGCGTCAGAAATCATTTTTATATTCGTGCTAGGCTGGTTATACATCCAGTCATCGTTTCGTGCGCCTACGGGCATCTTTTTGCGTTT
>CALCEG010000064.1 GCA_937900435.1 uncultured Alphaproteobacteria bacterium | reverse complement strand
CGTGTGAATTCTGGGCGTGTGCGCGGTCAAGAAATTTTGCGCGCTGGTGATGCAGTGCGAATACCGCCAACAATTGCAGGGTATACAAAAGAAAAGCAAAAAAAGACAGAAAGTGGCGAAGCCTTTTCCTTGGCGGATTTAGAGGTGCTAAGAAAATGTATTATTCACAATGACGAAGATATTGTTGTCTTTAATAAGCCTGCAGGCTTAGCGGTTCAGGGTGGAACAGGTATTCGTAAATCAATTGATAAAATGGCGGCTGCTTTGTTCCCGTACGACAAAATATCGTTGGTGCACAGACTGGATAAAGAAACAAGTGGGCTGTTGGTTGTGGCAAAAAATCATCGTGCTGCGCAATCAT
The DNA here is from genome assembly GCA_937900435.1 of uncultured Alphaproteobacteria bacterium. Taxonomy (GTDB): domain Bacteria; phylum Pseudomonadota; class Alphaproteobacteria; order Rs-D84; family Rs-D84; genus Enterousia. The sequence continues at coordinate 3,853 of CALCEG010000064.1, read as the reverse complement.
TGTCAGAACAGTTTCAAACAAAAAATGCACGCAAAGAATATTTGGCTTTGTTGCATGGCGATGTTAACCCTAAATCTGGATTGATTGATAACTATATGTTAAAGGGCCAAGTATTTGAAAGCGCAACACGCTTAAAAGACGGAACGGGTCCACGTCCGCAACGCGCAATTACAGAATATAATGTCTTGTCAAATGCGGCAGGTTGTGTGTCGTGGGTGAAATTTTCCCCGAAAACTGGCCGTACACATCAATTAAGATTGCACAGTGCAATTACTTTGAACGCACCTATTGTTGGTGATACGTTGTATGGAAAACAGAAAACAGTAAATAATGAATTGGCGGCATTCTTAGAAACAAATAATTTGTTTTTGTTTGCGTATAAATTAACCTTTCAGCATCCGTCAACTGGGCGTATGATTTCATTGCGTGCAATGGTGCCAGAATTTATGGTGCCTGTGATAAAGTTCTTGGAATTGAAGATGCCATGAAAATGAGAAGAAGTAGATTTTTTCTGGTTGCAAGAATTTTAGGCCTGTTTTTTGTCGGGCTGGTGGTTGCGGTGATTGTTACGTTGCGACAGATGGATTTAGAAAGCATCAGAAAAAATATATTGTCTGTTTTTACTGATGCGGTGGGTATGCCTGTTGAAATTGATGGTGCTGTGTCGTGGCGTTTTTCGTTGCGTCCACACATAGAATTAAATGAAGTTAAAATCGCGAACCCAGAATGGACAAAAAGCAAATATGCATTTAGTGCAAAAAAAATAGACGTTAGGTTAAACTTGGTTTCGCTGTTTCGTGATAGACCAACAATCCAAAATGTCAAAGTTTATGACGCGGAAGTGAATGTGGAAAAAAAGGCAGATGGGACATACTCGTTTGCAAGGCGTACAGATAAAAATCAAACCGCAGATAAAGATACGAAGGTTGTGCAATCTAAATTTCCGTTTAAAGATGCGGAACTGGGTGGGGTGCAAATCAAAAATCTAAAGGCTGATATTCTGGGGGAATCGTATTCGTTGGCGGGTTTTAATATCAGAAAAATACACAAAGAAAATGTGCGTGAATATTCAGGATGGATAAAAGCAAATGTTGATGTTGTGCCGTTTGTGGTGTCTTTTTCAGAATATAACCCAGAACGTAAAATTTATCCTGTGAAAATTGCGCTGGCAACAGGTGGGGACGCCTTAATCGCAAATGTTGCGCTGGAAGGAACAAGTAAATTGCCAATAGATTTTATTATCAAAGGGGCAGTGCCGACACCGGAAACATTAGGTAATTTTTTAGGGATAAATTTATCTGCGGTACCGTCTGTTTATTTAAATTTGAATGGCGGATTTGATAGAAATAAAATTTCTGTGCGAAAATCATACGTCGTTATAAATGATACAAAATTAGAATTGATTGCAAGTTATGATTGGAATAAAAAAATCCCTGTTGTTTATTTAGATATTCGTGGGGGCGATGTTGACTTGCAAAAAATCTTCCCAAATCTGGGTGCTGGGGAACAAAAAAAGAATAAAAAGGATTTAAAGGCATTTAAAAACGTGCCTTTGTTTGGAAAGTTTTTTTGGAATAAAGATGTGGAACTGCATATTGATTTGAATAGGTTTGTGATGTATAAGGATTTTAGCCTTGATAATGTGGATTTGTCGGCCAAGTTAAAAAATAATCAATTACGCATTGATGTTGATACTGGGATTGCAGATGGGCGTGTTGATTTGGCGATAAACGCAGATTTAGACGAAAGCGGTCGTTGGTGGACCAAGACCGGTATGATTGCGCATAATGTTGTTGTGGGTGAAATCTTGAATCAAGTTGATGCGAAAAATTTGTTGTCTGATTTGCCAACAGATATCGAATTGTTTGTTCAAGCAAATGGAACAGATTTGTCGGAATTAATGCAGACAATTACAGGGCCAGTTAAAATATATTCTGTGGGGCCGGGCTATGCACATTCTGCGATTGTTGCATATATGTATGGGGCGGATTTTTTAACGAATTTACGACATAGTATTCAGGACTTGTTCAGCAGTGAAAAGAAATACAATCAGATGGAAGTGTCTTGTTTTGCTGTAAATACAGTACTGCGTGATGGGCGGATTGAGACGCAAAATGGGGTCGCGATTGAAACAAACGCGATTAATATAAGATTGCTGGGAATGTTGGATTTAGGGCAAGAAAAGATGCAGTTGTCATTGACGACTGTGCCGGTTCGTGGACTGAAATTGTCGTTGACCGGTAATATTGTGAATTCGATGGAAATAACAGGGAATTTAGCACTGCCTGATATAAAGATAAGTGGGGTTGCAATGGCAGGAAAGGTGGCGTCTGCGACGGGGTTAGGGCTGTTGTTGGCGCCGTTTACAGGTGGGATTGGATTGGTCGCAGGGGCTGGCGTTGGTTTGCTGGCTGGTGACTTGTTGGAAAATTGGTTGGCGGATGATAAACCTTGTCAAACCGCGTTGAAACGTGGTGCACCAATATATGATACAGACCCAGAATGGTTGCAAGTGCCTGTTCTGGATTTGGCAAATGGTATTTTGGAAAATAATTAATCTGATGTCATTTTTTTGAGGTCGGGTGCTTTTGGTCTTGCACCGAATCGGTGTTTTTTGCTAAACTAGACTCAAAAGAGTGTAGGAAACACACATAGGTATAAGGAAATAGGAGTTTTATAATGGAATTTTCAGTGTTTCGTCAGGTTTTGATTCGTGCGCTGGGGCATATGCAATCTATTGTAGAGAAGCGTGCAACATTGCCAATCTTGATGAATGTTAAACTAGAAGTCGCTGATGACTTGGTTTTGTCCGCAACAAATGTTGATTTAGAATTGGTTGAACACGTTGCAGCTGATATTACGTTGGCAGGGAAAACAACAGTGCCAGTTCAGATGTTGTATGATATTGTTAGAAAATTGCCAGATGATGCGGAAATTTCTTTTAAACAATCTGGGGATCAATTAATTGTGTCAAGTGGACGCGCGGTGTTCCGCTTGCCAACATTGCCAGCAGAAAATTTCCCTGCGATGGCTGGCAGTAATTTGACAACAAAGTTCCAGATGACAACTGGTGATTTGGCGCACTTGATTAATCAAACAAAGTTTGCAATCCCAACAGATGACGTTCGTTATCATTTGGGGGGTATTTATTTCCATATCTCTGACGAAGGCGAAGAAAAGAAATTGACAGCTGTTGCAACAGACGCGCAACGTATGGCGTTGTGTGCAATGCCGGCGCCAGCAGGCAGTTTGGAAATGCCAGCGGTTATTTTGCCACGTCGTGTAATTGGTGAATTGTCAAAGTTGTTGGAAGATGCAACGGTTGATGATGTTTTGGTTGAATTGTCTGATACCAAGGCGCGCTTTACAGTTGGCAGTGCGATTTTGACCAGTAAATTAGTCGATGCGCAATATCCTAATTATCGTGTCGTTATTCCAAAAGGAAACGATAAAATTGCGATTTTAGACAGAAAGCAATTTATTAATGCTGTTGACTTGGTTTCTGTTGCCAGTGTTGATAAAACAAAATCTGTTCAGTTGACATTCAGTATGAATAAGTTGGTTATCAATGCATCAAGTCCTGATGCAGGTACCGCAACCCAAGAATTAGATATCGAATACAACGGTGATACGTCCTTTACAGTTGTTTTTAATGTAAAATTCTTGTTAGACGTTGCTGGTCAGGTCGAAGGCGAAAAGTTCCAGATGGAAATGCAAGACCCATTGGCACCAACGAAAATCAATTCTATTGACAAGGATACGGATGCGATTTATGTCTTAATGCCAATGCGCATGTAAAAAAATTAAATATAATAATATATCTGCGCGCGGTGCCGGCAATTCATGTAGCGTT
>CALCEG010000063.1 GCA_937900435.1 uncultured Alphaproteobacteria bacterium | reverse complement strand
TCCTGCCCTCCGCGGCGTGGATCTCGATATTGAAGAGGGCTCCTTCACTGCCATTCTCGGCCACAACGGAAGCGGCAAGAGCACTCTTGCCCAGCTTTTGAACGGAATTTTGCGACCTACCGACGGCAAAGTTTTGCTGGATGGCGTGGATTTGTTTGCGGATCCCAAAAAACGGGTTCTCTCCCCTTCCGTTAAGCGACTGCCTCCCGAAAAGGGGATTATGGCGGACCGCTTATGGAGGTATATAAACAGCAGAAATTAAGGCAAAAACGTTTAAAAATAAGATTAAGACCACTTTTATGAAATTTATTACACGCGACCCGTCAATGTGTTACAACTTTCATTTATTATTTGGAAAAGATAATAACGTAATGTTTTGCAAAAATAATATTGCCACTTTATTAGATTTGACCGCGACACATGCGATGCGTGGTGAAGAATTGTTGGATGTAGAAATGGAAACGATTTTAAATAAACATAATGTAACTAATTCATTAAAAAACATATATTCGCTTTTTATGGTTCCCCAATGCGCAGATTTTGCCCCTTTTACAAAAGAAGATGAAAAAACATACAAAGAATATAGCAATACAGTTAATGAATTAAGGATATTGATTAAGAATAAAACAGGGTTTGATATTAGGGGGCTTGTCGGTTTTGATTTTACGGATTTAGATTCAAGAATTGTTGATGTAATATGTAGAGATGGTGATTTTAAAATGTGTTATCATGTGGCATTGGGTGTAAAAACAAAATAACATTTTTTAAATATAAAAATTTATTGCATATTCATTAATTCTAATTTATCTTTCGACTGCCCAATTTACTGACTGAGTAATAATAAAGCTTGTAAATTAGTTCTGGAACCGTACACTGCGACCAACCAAGAAATTCAAACACCCGAATGGGTGTTTTAATTTTTGGTTCTGGGTCGGATGGTTGAATCATTTGCAACGAACGTTGCAAAAGGTTCGACAATGAGTAGATTACACAAGTGAAACGCAGTGTAATCGTCACGAATGCCCCGCAGCGATAGCGAGGGAATACGAGAATACACAATTAGAAAAATCATAAAAATCGCAGGAACAAGATTTTTATAGATTTTTGTTATTGCGTATCGAGGCGCCCCTCACCATCCGCCAGTATTTTGGCGTGTATGCCGATATAGATAAAAAGCCCGCGGTTCCGCGGGATTTTTCATGCATTGACTCTGGTATAGCCTCCAAAAACACCTTTTTTACACCCGAAAACACCTGTTTCTATACAAAGCCCCTTTTTCGATAGTCAAATCTACATCTATTGACTTTTCAAATAAAATACCCTATAATCAGAAACATGAAAACACAAATTGCTTTTTGTCCTTTCATTTGGTGGCTGTAGTCACAGCCAATATTTTTCGTACTTATTTTTTATAAAACAACACAATTAATTTCATTTTTAAACAAAGGTTTTTTTATTATGAAAAATAATGAACAAAAGGTTATGTTAACCGGTGTGCGCCCCAGTGGAAACCTGACCTTGGGAAACTATCTGGGGGCAATCAAGAACTTTGTGACCCGTCAGAGCCAATATAAAAGTTACATCTTTGCTGCGGACCTGCATGCGATAACATCGCCACGCGATCCAGTTGAATTGCGCAACGCGGTCAATGACTGTATTGCCATGTATTTGGCATGCGGCATTGACCCAGAACAAACCATTGTGTTCCGGCAAAGTGATGTTTTGGAACATGGCATTATGGGCTTTATAATGACATTTCAAACCCATATGGGCGAATTGTCACGAATGACCCAGTTTAAACTGAAATCGCAATCTGCGGGTAAAAACAGCATTGATACTGGGCTCTTTGTGTATCCACCATTGATGTCTGCCGATATCTTGCTGTACAACACAGATATGGTTCCGGTTGGCCTGGACCAGCAACAGCATGTAGAATTGACGCGCGATTTGGCGCAACGGTTCAATAATCGCTATGGCGATACATTCAATGAACCGGATGTATATATCGCACCGGTTGGAAACAAGATTTTGAATCTGCAAAATCCGACTGAAAAGATGAATAAATCAGACGGACCAAACCCAGGAACAATCTTTTTGATGGACGATTTGAAACTTGTTCGCAAAAAGATAATGTCTGCGGTTACGGACAGCGATGCCACTGTTCGATTTGACGAAGAGAATAAACCCGGCATATCAAACCTGATAAGCATATTGGCCGCAACAACCGGAGAAAGCATTTCGGATATAGAAAAACGATTTGCTGGTCGTGGGTATGGCGATTTCAAACGTGAGGTTGCAGATGCCGTTTGTGATTTGATTGAACGTATTCAAACAAATTACGAAAAATTCAAGAATCCAAAAGTATTGAACAAGATTCTTGATAGCGGTGCAGAAAAAGCGCGTATTGTTGCATCAGAAACTTTGAATCAGGCAAAAATTGCGTTAGGTTTAAAATAACAGTATTTAGGTATGGGAAAGTTAGCAACAGAATTCTAGTCCGCCATAAAAATAAGATGCCCAAGATGGGCATCTTATTTTTATCTGGGGTGGCAGGATGAGAACCCCCGACCGAGCAACGTTAGTTGCGTGGGGCTCGACAACAAGCAGATTTTATAATCGTATGTCGTTAACTTGACATTTGTGTCTGGTTGATTTAATATGAACGTATAACAGGATTACAGGACAAAAACCAATGAGTTTATAATATTGTGATTTTTATTAACTGGATGCGTATGAAAATACGCATGTTTAACCACAATATATAAGGTTTTTGTTTATGGCGATTATATCTTTATCTAATGTATTTTTTTCATATGATTCAGACGTTAATTTATTTAACGGTGTTTCTGTTGCGTTCAATGATTATTCCAGGGTGGCGATTGTTGGCGATAATGGTTCTGGCAAGACAACATTATTAAAAATGTTGGCTGGGCAAATCGCACCAACCGCAGGGCATATTGAAATTGGAGCAGGGGTGTATGTGCTGAACCAAATAAATGCGCACGATTCCAAGAGCGGTGGCGAACGTCAGATGACAGAATTGTCGCGTGCATTTGATAGCGGTGCAGAAATTTTGTTGCTGGATGAACCGACAAATAATCTTGACCTGGAATCAAAACAGCGTTTTTTTAATAGATTAATGTCATATCCGTTTGGCGCGGTTATTGTTTCGCATGACAGAGAACTGCTGCAAAAAATGGACAAAATTGTTGAAATAGCGAATGGAAAATTGCGTGTTTATGGTGGAAATTACGATTTTTATCTTGCCCAAAAACGCGCTGAACAAGAAAATCTGTTGTCAAAATATTCGGATACTAAAAAACAGGTGGCGCGCTTGATTGATACGATGTGTGTCGCACAAAATACACGTCAACATCACGAAGCGAAACAACATAAAGATGCCAAGAACAGCAAGCGCAGTCGGCTGGAAGGCAATGCTTTGAAAGGTAAAAGTCAGGAAACAGAAGCAAAAAAACGCGCGATTATTCAAAAAAAGTTAAATCAGCAAATTACTCTTCAACAAGAGTTATCTGCGCAAATGCAGGACGATAAAATAAAAATTCCCACCCCAAACAAGCCGTTTTACAGCAAAGAACTGATTCAAATATCGGGATTGTGTTTTGGATATGGTGCGAAACAGATTTTTAATAACTTTGATTTTACGATGTGTGGTGGTGCGCGTATCAGGCTAAACGGTAAAAACGGTTCTGGCAAGACGACTTTGTTAAAGTTGATTTGTGGCGAATTGCAACCGCAATCTGGCATAATCAAGACATTTGGAAAAATTGCATACTTAAATCAAGATTTATCTTTACTGGACAAAAACGAAACAGTTGTTGATGCTGTAATGCGTGTTGCAGGTGTGTTAAAACGCGATGCGCACGCGATAGCGGCAAACTTTGGTTTTCGTGGTGCGTTGTCTGTGAAAAAGGTTGGTGTTTTATCGGGTGGCGAACTGTTAAAGGCGACACTGGCTGCGGTTTTGGGTGGTGCGGAACAGCCTGATTTGTTGATTTTGGACGAACCGACAAATAATCTTGAAATAAAAAGTATTGCGATATTGGAAGATGCTTTGAATCAATATCGTGGTGCGATTTTATTGGTTTCGCACGATGAAATTTTTGCCAGAAATATCAACACAGATACAGAAATTGACTTGTAAAAAGCCCCATTAATTGGGGCTGTGGTTATCGTTGTGTTTGGGTCAAGAATTGATTTAGTTTATTGAATTTCATGGTTGTGTATTGTTGTAAAAATTTTGGATTGTTCGAAATTGTCTTTAACAATTCGTGCGGATACACTGACAGACCGTTTCCATCCAGGGCAGGGGTTAATACCCTAAAATTTTTCTCTTGAAACATATCGTCTTGGAAATACAAGTGCATTGCTTGAAACAACAAATGTTTATTTGGGGTGTTAAACATAAATTCAAATGGTATTTGTTGTATCATTTTGCCAAAGATACTTTCCATTGATACTTTTTGTGATTCTTTGTTAATGGCATTGTTTACGCGTCTTGTAAATTCTGCGGCATCCATTGTTGGTTTGACCCCGTATTGCATTGCATAAATCATAACGGTCTTTGGGTCGTTCAGGTTGTTTAACTTTGGCATATCGCGATTAATCTTTTGTAATGTCTGGGTATAGTTTGCGTATATATTTTCATTGCCTTGCAGTTCGTCGGACAGCAACACATAGTATTGAAATGTATTAAATAAATCGATATAGCACCACAATTCATTGTGTTGTGAAAACAGAATCATATTGTGAAACAGTGTTGGCTTTGTGTTTTGTTCTAGGTATGCGTCAATGGGGTTCAGTGGACAAAATGGTATAATTGGATAGTTGTATTTTATGCTTTCTATTTTAGAGTTAGTTTTTTTTACAGCCAATCCAGATTTCAAAAATTTGAAGTCTATATTTTTATCCATCGCAAAATTAAAGGCGATTTTCGCAATACCTGTATGAAAACTTTCGTTGCCCAATTTAAAATCATACGCGATTATTTCCAGCGGCAGTTTTGATATATCTTGTCGCAATTCTTTGCTAAGTTCGGGGCAACTAATAACTTTTCCGTTTTTGATATTGGCGTCATAAGTTTTACCGTTGTATGAAACCTTGCCTGTACAACCCGGCATTGATTTAGTATTGTTGGTTTTAGAAAAATTGGGGATTCTGCTAATAATCGGATTAAAGATTGTTGTAAAAGGCACATCAATAAACTTGCTGATATAATTATTACATTTTGGACAACAAATATCAGTAGATTCATACAATCCACCCAGCGCGTTTTGTATAACGTGCTCTTTACTGCGTTCTGTAATAACTTTATTGCAATAGATACAATTTTCTCGTTGTGCCATAGTATTTTTTATTATAGCACAGAAACAACGTTTGTCAACCATTGGTGTTAGGCAAAAACTTCTTTGGTTAATGTAATATATTTGGCAAATAATTCTGATTTTTCCGTGTGTTTTTCAAATATTTTTGCTAGACCGTAATAGTACCATTTTTGTTGATTGTACCCACGATTAAAACGTGTCCAAATTTTATTCCCGATTGTATCCATATCTTGTTTGATACTGGTAATATTGCTTAGTTTATCCGCGCAAACGACCATCAGTTGTTCTATATCTGTTGTTTGCGCCAAGAATTTAAACGTGTGTTGTTTGCGTTCTTCCCAAGATAATGATTTGTCTGGTTCAGATGCGCCCATAACCAGTTCTGTAATTCTGTCCCCAAAGGTATTTTTTAAATCATCGATTGTTGTTAGGGTGTCTTCTAGTGTGTCATGCAGGATTCCAGCTGCAACGGCATCTGTTGGTGCATTATATAAAATTAAATTACGCATAACATCAACAGGGTGTACGATATAAGGTAATAATGTCCCCTTGCGAAATTGACCTGTATGTGCTTTGGTTGCAAATTCAAGTGCATTAAAAATTATGGTTTTCATTTTTTTACTCCTTTTTTTTAATTATATCAAACACAATTACCCTGATACAAAAAACGGAAAGAAACTCATGGTGAATGTTTAATAAGATAGAAAATTTATTGTGAAAAAATAACTTACACACACGATTATACTATATCATTCATATTTGTAAACATAAAAAAATCCCCAGTTGGGGGATTGTGCAATTTACAGTTGAATATACAGCGATGGTTTTTCGGATAGTTTTTCGATACCTTCGTCCAGAATTCGGCGGTATTTCAAGAATTTTTCTTTGTCTGTTTTGTTCAAATTGCTGATTGCAGGCAATTTTACCGTCATTGGGTTTACATGTACCCCATCTTTGATAATTTCATAGTGTAAATGTGGTCCTGTTGAATAACCTGTTGAACCGACATAGCCGATTGTTTGACCCTGGCGAACGGTTGTTCCAACGTTTACGCCCTTGGCAAATTTAGACATATGCGCATACAACGTTTCAAATGAACCGTTATGGCGAATCTTTACAAAATTTCCATGCCCACGATTGAAACTGCGCGCTACGACACGACCTGCGCCTGCGGCTGGGATGGGGGTTCCTGTTGAAGCACGAAAGTCAACGCCCTTGTGCGCGCGCGTATACCCCAATACAGGGTGCTTGCGATTTTTGGAAAATTTACTGGTTATCTTTGCGTTATTAATCGGTGTACGTTTTAACGATTTGATTGCACCATTTCCATTTTCATCATAATAGCCGTATGTGCCATCAGCCTTTCTGAAATAGTACATTTTAACTGTGCCACGCAACGCCTCGAAAGAAACGGCCAATACGCGACCAGAATCAATTTTTTTTCCATCTGAATAATTTTCTTCGTACAG
>CALCEG010000062.1 GCA_937900435.1 uncultured Alphaproteobacteria bacterium | reverse complement strand
TTTATCGGCTGGGGCGTTCTGATTGCCGAGCGGATAATGCAGAAAAACATATCGAAATTCAGCAGGTGGTTACAGAACGTAACCAGTCGATTCAAGAAAGGGTTTTGTCTGTTGATAGTGATAGCAACCGCCAGTGGTTGCACGACAACTGGGCCCGTGGAAATTAGGAACACATGCCCGCCAATGCTGCGCGTTGCGACATATAACGCGATGATGGCGGATGAATTGGCGGATTATCGAATTGCCGTTGAACAATGTAAATCAGGGGGGATAATATGAATGCAAAACATTTACGACAATATGTTATTCGGCCGATATTGACCAAATTAAATGCGTGGTCACAGCCGGCCGAAGATTTAGTGCTGGGGACCGCGTGCCAGGAATCACATTGTGGAAAATACCTGCGCCAATTGGGGTGTTCGGGTACGGCCGGGGCATTTGGTGTTTGGCAAATGGAAATCGCCACCGCGCGGGATATTTATGATAATTACCTGCGATACAAGCCGGAATTAAAAGCGGTGGTGGATGGATTGCGGGGCAATCAAAGCATATCAGACGCGTTGATGACAAATCTGGGGTATGCGTGTGCAATGTGCCGAATCCATTATTTACGTCAACCTGGAAAAATCCCCGCCACGGTTGACGGCCAAGGTCAATATTGGAAACAATACTATAATACAAAATTGGGCAAAGGAACGGTTGCCGAATACATTGATAACTGGGAACGGTACGCCAGTACCTGACAGGCGTATATACGATTGCGAATCCGCCACGATAAAAATACGCTGAATATATATGACAAAAGGAGGCGTTTTATGTGGCGTATAAAATCTGTATTGACCCAGGGCATGGTGGTGCAGACCCAGGTGCCGTCAATGGCAAATATCATGAATCAGATGCCGCATTGGCAATTGCAAAAAAGGTTGGCGCAAAATTAAAGGCGGTGGGGTATGGTGTTAAATATACCCGCACAACGGACAAAAAGGTTACATTGGACCGCCGTTG
>CALCEG010000061.1 GCA_937900435.1 uncultured Alphaproteobacteria bacterium | reverse complement strand
ACCATATAGGTCAAACGATAAATTAAAATCGCGAACAGATTGTTCATGATATGCACGATATTTATCAACATATTCTTCAACTGTCATATTTTCTTTGGCCGCAGCAATTTCACTGGTTGTACCATGTTCGTCAGTGCCACAAACGTACAAAACATCACGGCCACGCGCACGACAAAAGCGCGCGTAAACATCGCTGGGCAACCAACAACCAACCAAATGTCCAATATGTACGTTACTATTTACATACGGTAATGCCGATGTTATCAAATACTTTTTCGCCATTTTAATTCACCTTTGTCTAAAAAAAACAGACGCCAACGGGGGCGTCAAAATTGATTCCCGTTGAAACGTGTTTAAGATTACTTTTGCATTCGCATGGTTTAATTATAATAAATAAAAATCCATAAATCAAATTTTATAATAAAAAAATCCCCAAATCGGGGATTTGAATTATTTTGCAGCCTTTGTAGGCGCGATAATTATTGACTTGGTACGTTCATCTGGCTTTGATTTCGATTCCAAAACGCCATTTTCGCCAACCATTTCAACAATGCGCGCAAATAATTCAGGAACAGCATCTTTACCACGCGCCAAAACTGTCTTTTTACCCTTGGTCATAACTGCAACCTTAACCTTGTTGCCATCAGACAAGAATTCCAGCAATTTTTTTATCTTGATTTTCAAGTCGTTTTCTTCGATGAATGGTTTTACCCAAACTTCTTTGACTTCGGTCGTTTTTTGTTTCTTTTTCGCGTCAGAAGCACGTTTTTTCTGTTCGTACTTGAATTTACCATAATCCATAATCTTGGCAATAACGTTTGGACCATTTGCATTGATTTCAACCAAATCTAAGTCCATATCCATCGCCATCTGTAATGCCTGAGAAGTTGGCATAACCCCCAGATTTTGACCATCTGCGCTGATTACCTGTACCGTCTTGGCAAAGATACGGTTGTTTATACGCGCACCTGTATCACGACGATTATCGTTGTTAAATGTAGGTTTAATTGTAGGCTCCTTTGTTAGAACAAGCGAATTATTAACTATTATTCGGCACTTTTCAAGATATTTTCAACATTTTGTAATGCTGTCCATACTTCGCGTTTCGCAGCAGGCTTTAAAATCAAATAATTCGGATGAAAAATCGGAACAACTGTCGCGCCAGAATTATGTGGAACAGCGGTCCCATGCGACTTGGTAAGATTTAAGCCGGCAATTTCCGCCGCCGGCAATGTGCCAAGTGTTAAAATCACACGCGGTGATAACAATTCAATCGCCTTGTCGATAAATGGACGCGACAAGTCCAGTTCTTCACGCGATGGGGTGCGACCACCAGGTGTACGCCAGAAAACCATCGGTAATATAGAAACCGTTTCGCGACTTTGACCAATCGCAGACAGCATCTTGTCCATCAGTTCGCCAGCAGCACCTGATAAAACGCGCCCAGTCGCATCATCGTCAGACCCAGGAATATCAGTCAACACCATCAGACGACCATTGCCAATATGCGGTAAAACAACGTTTGACGCAACAGAACGCAACGGATGATCAAATTCACTTATCATCCGGTTTAAAACCAGCATATCATTTGGACGCGATGCCATTGCACGAACAGTATCCAACGATATTCGCACAGTCGGCGCAATCGCAGGAACAACAGATGCCGTACAACGACCAATTTCTGAAACAACAGACACAGCAGACACAGGATTATTTTCCACCGGTGTGGATGCAACCTTGTCGCGTGGCGCAGCAATCGGAATATCTGTCAATTCCCACATTACCCCCGATAAATGTAAATCAATTAGCGCATTTTCTGACATTTTTATTTTTCCTTGAAGTTTCAATATTTTTATTATACAATATAGCACGAGCAACAGAAACTCAAGGGAGTATTTTCATGAAAATAAAAAACTTTGCTTTATTGGCCGGTGTTGCTGGTTTGTTGGCAGCATGTGGCGGTTCATCTATTGTTGAACCAGAAAATTTGAATGACCAACGTGTATTCTTTGGCTTTAATTCTGCAGAAATTAACGAAGAAGCACGCAACAACTTGTTGGGTCAATCATTGTATATGAAAAACCACGAAGATGTA
>CALCEG010000060.1 GCA_937900435.1 uncultured Alphaproteobacteria bacterium | reverse complement strand
ATTTTAGTTTCAAACCCACTTTCAATTTTGCGTTTGCCAAAAGTATCGTTATATGTGAAGGCCCAAGTAGAGCCTTCACCATTTTTATTTTTCCATTTAAAACACCGCGCCATATTTCACGCCTGCGCGCTGCGGTTAAATTACTGTGCCAAACAACAGGGGGCGCACCAAACCGCGATTCAAAGCGCGACATAAACTGCGCCGTCAGGGCAATTTCTGGCATCAACAATAAAACACTATGCCCGTTTTTATATGCGCGCCACGCAGAATCAAAATAAACCTGTGTTTTTCCGCTGCCCGTTATACCATCCAGTAAAAACACCGAAAAGCCACCATTTTCAACTGCATTTCCAACAGCGTCCGCTGCGGCTTGTTGTTGGTCATTCAGTTTTATACTTCCAACGTCTTGATAATCATAAACAAAATCGTCTATCTTTTTTTCACGTTGTGCGCTGGGCAACAGTGTGCCGTTTTTTATCATTGTGCGTACAACCGCCGAGCTGACGCGCGCAATATTTTGTATATCAGAAATCGTCATCGGCTCATTATCATTTGACGCAAAGGCATCCAACACCGCCTGACGATTTTGCGTCATTCGCACCCCAGAATCAAAGTCAAACGAATACAACTGTTCCATACGCGGTGGCAAAAAAGCATCAGGAATATTAACAATCAATCGCAACGCCATTCCCAACGGAATCAATGTCCATTCTGACATTCGTTGCAACCACTGCATATCACTTACAGGAATTTTGGCATCATAAATAAACGAAACATCCTTGATTTTATCTGCCGCTAAACCACTATCGCCAATTCCCCACACAATCCCAACACACAGGCGGTTCATCACGCGCACACCAACAAAAGTCCCAATCGCCGCAGCCGCCGTCAATCGATAATCATATCCATTTGACGGAATATTTGAAATCAAAACCTTTACAACAGTACCTGCGCTAAACATACCCATAAAATAGCGATTTATTTAATTTTTTTCAACAGCATATTAAACTCATCCACAAGGTTGACAAAATGTTTTTTTGCACTATAATCTTATCAAACAAACAAATAAAAGGAAAACACGATGTCTAAACAACTTAGTCCTACACTGCACAAAATGCTAAGCAATTATATTGAATTTATTAATAAATCGGTCATTGAACAACATGGCAAATCATATATGACCCCTGAAAACACACGAAACAAGTGGCGCGTTGAAATCGACTATTCCATCACAATCGAAAAATTCCTGTTAACGCAAACAAAACTATTCATCAATACGCTTGATTCGCGCGACAATAACACAACAAATCCTATGTTTTTGAAATCATTAGTAAATGAAATATCAGATTACTTGTCTAAATATATTATGCGTGGCAAGAACACAAATCGCAATGGCGCGACCAAAGAAATCAAAGAAATTTTATGGAATGAAACCAGACATATTCAATATGTACTAACAAAACAACAGGCCCGTCAAGACGCCGCGGACAAAAAGAAATTCGCTAAACAACAAAACAAACAGAAAAAACTTGCAAAAGCAAATTTTGACTATAATATCACCAAAAGCGTTCAAAGCGAATTTATATATCAACAACATCACAGGTTAAAATAATAAAATGTACGACACACCACACACAATTAGTCAAGCATACGATATAACCACTGCCTTTATAACCGACAAAGAAACTTGTCTAGAATCGCACTCTGACCAGTGGTGTGTTGAATATACATTTTCCAAAGAATCCCTTTGCGATAAAAATTATTATCTTCACTTTTTTATTCCGCGTAACATATATCCAAACAAAAGCGAATACGGCACGATAACATTATACTATATTGAAAAGGACAAAAAAATTAACCTTTTCAAAGTACGAACAAAACACAAAGTTGCATCTATTTTACATAAATCCATACACCCAACCAAAAGTTTTAATATCAATGTACTTGCCGAAAAATGTTTATCGCGTAAATTTTATAAATTGCTTAAATTAATTGAAAAACGCACCAGCGCACAACTTAAACGCCAGGATAAAACATTTGAAATACTGGAAATGATACATCAAATCAAAGAATCCCAACGATAAAGAATCCCACAAATATGGGATTTTTTATTTTAAAACATTTCCAACATCACTATCTGACGGGACATTTGGTATCACAACGTCTGGATTAAATTGAGTCCTGAACCACGTCCGCTGTCGTTTTGCATACTGATTTGTTTTATTAATCCAATTATCGATACATTCTTCTTTTGAAATTTCACCACGAATAAATTTACATAATTGTGATGCGCCAATGGCACGACTTTCATTCCAATTTGAATCTATGATTAATTGCGCTTCGCACATTGCGCCACCTGACAACATCAAGGGTATTCTGTCTGTGATTCGTTTACGCAAAACATCGGTTGGCGGATTTATCAAGATTTTATACGCATCTGGCACCAACGCACCAACACGCGGCTCTTGTTGAAATTCTGTTATATGTCGCCCTGTTTCCAAGAAAACTTCCAGTGCGCGTGCAACACGTTGCGAATCGGTATGCAGAAAATCATCTGGCAACATTGCGCGCACGGCGGTTATATTTTCTGCGACCATATTTCTGGCGCGATTCCTGTTTTCTGTTGAAACGTCTGGCATTGGGGAAATACCATTTACCAGCGCATTTATATAGTACCCTGTTCCACCGACAAAAATCGGCACCTGTCCATCAGTTATTGCGCGCTGATATTCTGTGCGTGCTAAATTTAAATAGTCCGCAACACTAATCTGTTCATCCAAAGACAATATTGAAAACAATCGATACGGCACACCATCAACAGAATCTGTTATTTCACGTCCTGCGAACGGGCTGGCCGATATATTTTCAATACCACGATATATTTGCACACTATCGCAATTTATAATCGCCCCGTTCACAGTCTGTGCTAATTTATGTGCAAAATCAGACTTTCCCGACGCAGTTGGACCTGTAATAATATATGCAGTTTGCTTCATAACAGTCAAATTATAGTAATCCGTTCCCAAATGTAAATAAAATATTGTAAAAAAGAAAAAACAGGTGCTAAAATAGCCTTGTCCAATAAGAAACAAAAAAGAAAGGAAACAAAAATGTCAAAATTAAGAGTTGCAATTAACGGGTTCGGTCGCATTGGTCGCTTGGTATTGCGCGCTGCGCTGGAATCTGGTCGTGATGATATTGAATTTGTTGCAGTAAATGATCTGGCACCTGCAGAACAGAACGCATACCTGCTGAAATACGATTCGGTACATGGTAATTTACCAATGGATGTTAAACTGGACGGCGATTACATTTTAGTTGGCAATCAGCGCATAAAGTGCATTGCTGAACGCGACCCTGCAAAATTACCTTGGGGTGAAATGAACATTGATGTTGTTATGGAATGTACTGGCTTATTTACCGCCGCGGACAAGGCACGCGTACATTTGGACGCTGGGGCAAAGCGCGTATTGGTATCTGCACCATCTGCTGGCGCGGACAAGACAATTGTATTCGGCGTTAACCAAGATACTTTAACCAGCAACGATTTAATCGTATCAAACGCATCGTGCACAACGAATTGCCTGGCACCAGTTGTACAGGTTTTAAACGATAAATTCGGCATTATTTCTGGCTGGATGACGACCGTACACGCATATACCGGCGACCAGCAATTACTGGACAAGAATCACAAAGACTTCAGACGCGCACGCGCGGCAGCAATGTCTATGATTCCGACCAGCACCGGCGCAGCCAAGGCGATTGGTTTGGTTTTACCTGATTTGGCTGGGAAACTGGACGGTATGGCGATTCGTGTTCCAACCCCAGACGTATCTGTGGTTGAATTGGTCGTGAACCTAGAAAAAGATGCAACAGTTGACGAAATCAACGTTGCAATGCGGGCGGCAGAATCCGCAACATTTGGCTATAACGATTTGCCATTGGTTTCAATTGACTTCACGCACGATTCACACAGTTCCGTATTTGACGCTGGTCAAACCAAGGTGTTGGGCGACAAACTAGCGCATGTAACAGCGTGGTACGACAACGAATGGGGTTTTTCAAATCGTATGTGCGACACAGCGGTTGCGATTGGCAAACTTATCAAATAATATAACAAACCGCCACAACGGCGGTTTTTTTTGTTGTAAAAAGACTCTATTTTGTGTATTATTACAATGATACGGTGAATATGCCGTATTGGGGTGTCAGAACCTCGTGCTCTAAGCGTCCGAAGTGAAAAGGCGCGCCATTTGGCGTATTTTTTGTACCTTGGACGAACAAAACTCCTGACCATTGGTCAGGAGGGCTTGCGAATATATTGAATAAGCACGCAATTTCTACTTGAATTGTTTTCAGCCTCCAACCACCTGATGTTTTCGGTGGTTTTTTGTTGCTGTTATCTGTTGCAATTATTATGAAGAAAAATTATTCATTTTTGTATTCTGTTATAAACTATCAAATACAAGAACGAACAATTTCTTCTTCGCCACAGCCGTAAATTATATAATATATTTATTATATTAAAACATTTTTTTATATTCTTTTGTAACTCCATCAACCGTAACTCTACCTTTTCTAGGCTTGAAATGGAATAGTAATCCTTGATAAATTCAACAAACTCTTCAAGACACATAACGTTGCCGTCAGCAGCTTCCGCTTCCATAATCTTTGCAG
>CALCEG010000059.1 GCA_937900435.1 uncultured Alphaproteobacteria bacterium | reverse complement strand
GGTGGAAGATGTGAAGCATGTCAAGGTGATGGTCAAATCAAAATAGAAATGAATTTCTTGGCGGATGTTTATGTTGAGTGTGATTGTTGTCGTGGGGCGCGATATAATGAAGAAACTTTGGCCGTAAAATATAAAGGAAAATCAATCGCAGATGTGTTGAATATGACCGTAGAAGAGGCATACAGATTCTTTGTAAATGTGCCAAAGATTGCCAGGAAATTAGAATTATTAAAGCGTGTCGGGTTGGATTATATAAAACTGGGGCAAAGTTCGTTGGATTTGTCGGGTGGCGAAGCACAACGTATTAAACTGTCCAAAGAATTAACCGCACGCAGTACTGGTCAAACGATTTATATCTTGGACGAACCAACAACAGGACTGCATTTCGAAGATATAAAAATGTTGTTGTCTGTGTTGCACGAACTGGTCGAACAGGGTAATACCGTTATCGTCATAGAACATAATCTGGAAGTAATAAAAACTGCTGATTGGATAGTGGATTTAGGTCCCACAGGTGGCGCAGGCGGTGGTCGGGTTATTGCAACCGGTACACCAGAACATATAATAACTGTGCCAGAATCACAAACAGGAAAGTATTTGCATAAGTATCTGGACAAAAGTTTAAAAATAAATAAAATAAAAACAAAAAAGGAGTAAAAATATGTTTGGTTTTGGAAAAAAGAAAAGTAAAAAACAAGATGCAACAGTCGCAGAAGACAAAGATTTTGCAGCGGGTAAAATGCCGTCTGGTATGAAGGAAACTGCCCAACGTATGATGTCTGGGGAATTTAATATGAATGATATGCTGGCACAATTAAAGCAAATTAAAAAAATGAGTAATTTTAGTGGCTTGTTGAAAATGGTGCCGGGTATGAGTGGTGCAGTTAATGCAATGAAAGAAAAAATTAAAGATGGCAGTGTTGATGCGCAAATTAAAATACTGGAAGCAATGACACCACAAGAACGTGCGGAACCAGAAAAAGTCTTTGCAAATGCCAAGGCGCGTATCGCGGAAACTGCTGGTTGCACTGTGCGCGATGTTGAACATATCATTAAGCAATACACAAAAATGAAACAGCAAATGGCAATGATTCAGCGTATGGGTGGAATGGAAGCGGTTATGGCAAAAATGCAACAGGCACAAAAAGCGCCAAAACCACAGGGCAATTAAAAAAATCAGGACATAATAATGGGAAAAGTTTTTGATAAACTATTTGATTGGACACCGATTGCAGTTGAAAAACCTGTTGAAGTGATGGATAAGAATGGTAATGTCAAAGGCTATCAGGTTGTAATTACTTATGTCTATCAGGGAAAACGTAGCAAGTTCTTTGGAAACGAATGTCAGGCATGGTATCACTTGTATGGTTCGCCACAGAATGCAGCAAATGTTGTGTATCGCCGTTATCAGGCGCGCGCTTTGAAATGGCAACGCAAGGCAATGCAACTGTTTAAACAGAAAGATAATGTCAGATGAAGATAACAAATAAAAAAATTGCAGCAAAAAAATCTTCGGTTGCGTGGTTGCAACGTCAGGCATCTGACCCGTACGTTGCGCGTGCCCAGAAAGAAGGTTATCGTGCGCGTGCGGTTTATAAATTAATTGAAATGAATGAAAAGTTTCGTTTCTTGCGCGATGGGCAGGTCGTGGTCGATTTGGGGGCGGCGCCTGGGTCTTGGTCGCAGTATATTGCGCGTGCGTTTCCAAAGTCCAAGATTTTTGCGATGGATTTGTTGGAAATTTCGCCGATTGTTGGTGTGGAAACCTATCAAGGCGACTTTACATCGGACGAGGCATTAGATTGGCTGGTTGAAAAGTTGGGGTTGACCGATGGTGGGGCAGGGACAGCAGATGTCGTTGTGTCTGATATGGCACCAAATACGGTTGGACATAAAAAAACAGATCATATCAGACAAATGGTTTTGTTGGAATATGCGCTGGATTTCGCGTTGCGCGCACTGAAAGTCGGCGGTACATTTGTCTGTAAATCATTTACAGGCGGTACGACAAATGATTTGTTAAAGCAAATTAAGCAAAATTTTAAAACTGTTCATCATATAAAACCACCGGCTTCGCGAAAAGATAGTGTTGAAATGTTTATTGTTGCAATGGGTTTTTTAGGCAATGCTGATTGATTTTTTTAGTTTTATGTAACGAATCGCCCTGGGATTATGGGGCGATTATTTTTTTTGTTTAAAAGGTACTTTTTTTACTTGTGTAGTGTGGGCTTTTTTGTCTATGATGTGCATATAATAAGGAAAAAAGTGGGAGAAAATGCTGAGGTTTTTGCGTGTATTAACGTTGTTTTTAGTGGCTTTTTTGTCGTTTGATAGAGTGTCTTATGCAGGTGATTTTACGTCGTGTGTTGGTTCTATGACGTATGTTGAGTGTGATGCGGGATATTATTTGTCGGACTGTGGTTCGTACAGGGATGGTCGTACGATAACCAGTCCTGCTGCTGGTAATAGTTGTAGGGCGTGTCCAAGCGCGACTTCGTCTGCATATTACGAATGTTCGGGTGGTGCAGTTTGTCCGAAGAATATGTTTGAAAATGAATTTTCAATATCAATTAATGTACCGAAAACAGGTACAGTGTTTGGGTTCAATATGTCTGCGTCGGGTGTTTTTTATGTGAATTGGGGTGATGGAAGAGCAATTCAAAAAATCGATAGAACAGGTCTTACAGCAAATACTAGTTATACTCATACTTATTCAAGTACTGGTACAAAAACTATAAAGATAAGCGGTCAGGCGACGGCATATAATGATTCAAGTTATGAGATGCCTGCGATAAATTTTTACTATGGTTCTGATGATACTGCCAAATTGGCAAACACTTCGATGATTAGATCGGTTAGTGGCAGTCTGGGTAGTGTTTTTGGTACGTTATCAACAGGGAAAAATCCAAGGTTTAATCAGTTGTTTAGGGGTGCGGTTAATCTGACTAGTGTTCCGTCAACATTGTTTTCTGGGATAACTGGTTTTGCAACTGGTTCAATGTTTGGTGGAGCATTTATGAATACGGGGTTAACAAGTATTCCTGATGGTTTGTTTGCCGGGATTAGTGGTGATATAAAGCCGTATACTTTTTCTAACACTTTTAATGGTTGTCGTGGGTTGACATCAATTCCAGAAAATTTATTTGGGAATATTTCCGGTTCAATGCAGTCTTATGCATTTTATCGAATGTTCAAGGATTGTGCGGCTTTGACTGGCAGATCAGCAAAAATTAATGGGCAATATGTCTATGATATTTGGCCAAGTGCAACGGCTACACAGGTTGGGGAAATGTACACAAATGCAACAGGATTGGCGGATTATCCATGTATCCCAACAAATTATGGTGGGGCAGGAACAGGTATTTGTGTTGATATTGTTTATGATGCAAATGGCGGTACAGGTAATCCACCAACAAGTCCACTTGTTTGCGTTTTTGGTCAACCTTGTCCTGCACCAGAAAATACATACACATATTCGGGAAAGAGTTTTATGTACTGGAAACGTACGATAGACGGAGTTGGTAATGCTATTTATCCTGGTCCAGGGCAAGATATTTTGTCTGGCATGACTTCGGCTGGAGTACAAGGAGCGGGTGCGATAACATTATCTGCACAATGGGGAAACCCAATACGTACGGTGACGTTAAATAACACAGATATGGGTGGAACTGGTGGAACGACAGAGGTGTATACCACAGATGGTGTTGTTTTTTACTCTGATGATGCTGGCACTACCGCGATAAGGGGAATTAGAGTTCCAACTAAGCAGAATGCGACATATATGGGGCATTATACGACATCTGGCACAAGTGGTGGTGCGCAGTGTATCGGTCAGTCTGGTGAATTTACGTTTGCGTCTGGGTGTGAAGTTACGTCTGATACCAGATGGTATGCACGTTATCAATGTAATACGGGTTGGACGGATGCCGGTACTGTTATCAGTGGAATATGTAGCAAGAATATAACGGTGAATTTGAATAATTTGTATGCAACAAAGAAAGGAACAGAAATTTTGTATGCGCGTGCTGGTTCTGGTGAGACTTTTTTTGATGAAAGCCATACAAATGTAATGCCTTATATAACAATTCCGGAAAATGTACCTGTATTTACATTCGATGCGAATGGCGGTACGGTTGACTTATCTAGCTTTGCGGAAGATCCCAATATTGCAAGGGTTGCTGAAAATTCACTAACGTTTTTACCTGTGGCTTTTACTGGGTTTTATAGTGAAAAGTCTGGTGGAACACAATATATTGATGCAACTGGCGCGTTAACAGAGGCCGGTATGGTTGCAATAGCAAAATCAACCGAGAATTTAACATGGTATGCTCAATGGGCTTCTGTTGCAACTGTTGCGCCTATGCCAACGCCAGTGCGTGATGGGTATCGGTTTGGTCAATGGACTGGTTCATTTGATGCTGATGGACAGAGTGTCACATTTAAAGCATCGCCTGGGCAACGGGTTTCTGTTCCGACATCAGCTTATTTCGTTATAGATTGGACGCCAAAGTGTAATGAGATTACATTAAATCCAAATTCTGGGACTGCGGGGAGTACTACAACATTATATAAATTAACAGATTCTGATCCTTGGTATATTGATTCGGAGTGTTCTGCACAATTAAAAGATTTAAGTTCTGTGATACCATCGCGTGTTGGTTATTTGTTCCGTGGTTTTTATCCGCAATCTAATGAAGAAGAATTTGAAGGGGATATTGCTGCCGATTATGAAACAAGTATTCCTGCGGTAATTACTTCTGATATGATTATGCCTGAGTGGAATACAACATCCGCAAGTACGTTATATGCATCATGGGTAAAGGAGTGTGATGTACCAGATAATGGAAAGTGTTCCGTTTCTATTGGTCCAGGGGGGCAAATAGTTGATTATACAACCAGTTGTGCTGTAGGTTATACATTGGGTAATGCCGATACTGCAACCCCAAGTTGTACCGCAAATACATATAATGTTCGTTATATGCCGAATGCAACGGGTGCAACGGGTACAATGTCAGACGAACTTCACACATACGGTGTTGCACAAAACTTAACCCCAAATGCCTTTACGAATGGAACAAAGCAGTTCTTAGGTTGGTCGATGAATTCTGCAGCGACAGAACCTGAGTATTCAGATGGTGAAAGTGTGATTAATTTATCTGATGGTAATAATATTCGTTTGTTTGCGGTATGGGGTGATTGTACGCCTTGTGCGGCTGGTACAGGTGCGACTTGTGAATTAAGTGCGCCATTGGGTGTATGTACCTATGTTGGTGCGTGTCAACCAGGATACGGTAATTTGGTTGGTGGTGATACTGCAACCCCAAGTTGTACCGCGAATACATATACTATATCATTTAATGCAAATGGTGGTACTGGGGGACAAAGCGAAGCTGTAGACGCAATATACAATTCAAGAGTGCCAAGAATTAATACAACTGCACCAACTCGTACAGGTTATACATTTATGGGGTGGTACGATGATGCTGATTATACGAATTCAACCCAGTATTATACAGCAGCTGGTGATGCGGTGCGTGTATGGGATAAAACAGAAAATGGAACGTTGTATGCAGGTTGGATGGTGAATACATTTAGTATCCGGTATAATGCGGGCGGTGGTACTGGTTCTGCACCAAGTGTGCCAATCAGTTGTACATATGGTGATACATGCACAGCACCAGCGAACACATATAGCAAGCCAGGTTATGAATTTGTTGGTTGGGC
>CALCEG010000058.1 GCA_937900435.1 uncultured Alphaproteobacteria bacterium | reverse complement strand
GACAGATTTCGGGTAATTTTTATCACTTTTGCGTGTATAATAATAATCAATCGCGTATTCAATGTCTTCCCAAGCCCATTGTTCAAAGGTTGAGTTTATCTTGTCAGTAATTTCCAACAACGATGCTTTTGTTTTTGCATCCAAGTTGTAGATTGAAGAGATTTTGTTTATATACGCGACTGCTTTGTCCATAATTCACCTACCAATAAAACTCTGTTTGTTTTTCTTCCTTCTTTGAATAGCCGTTCCGTTGCCAAGTAATACAGGCAGCCTTCCAGTTCTTCATAGGTTTCTTACCAACCATCCAGCCATTAGAGTCGTAATATGCTACAAAACTCTCGGCATCAAAGTTATACCCTTTCTCTTTGATGTGTGCTTCCACTTCTTCGACAGTTGGTTTTTGAAAGCGCGCCTCCCTTTGGGGGGCAGATAATATATTATTATTTATAATAATATTATTATCGGGGGGTATTGTATTATTCTCTTTAACATTTTTGTTAATCGTCGAATAACATTTTTGATAATCGTCGATTAACATTTTTGTTAATCGTATTTTTCTTTCTAAAATCTCACATCCACGACGTTTATAGTCTATGGTTATATAATTTTTATCTTCCAAAAGTTTTATTTTTCGTGAAATAGATACAATCGTTGTGTCAAATAGACCTGCGAAGAATTCGTTTGTCGCGTAACAGTATCCATCATTTGCGCACAAAGACGAGATTATACACAGAAGTCCAAGTTCATTTTTAATGTCCTTGTCCAAAGCCCATTCGTTAAAACAAATTGAATATCCTTCCATATCGAATCCTTTAATGACAAAACCCGCAGGTAGGAATCGATTAAGAACCTGCGGGTCGGGTTATACATTAATCGATTCCATTTTTGTTGTCAATAAGATAATACCATCGCGGTATTAAGTTTCAACAAAAATATTAGTCATCCAATGCTGTTTTTGGGTCCGCAATCAAAGCAGTTAATTGTGCTTGTAATGCCTTGATTTCCGCCTTTTTATCAGCAGATACAGATTTGATTGCTTCGTTAGCCATACGGCTTACAGCACCTTCTGCAATGCGTTCGTTGATGCACGCTTCGATTCGTTTTTTCTTTGCCAAAAATGCTTTGTTGATATTGTATTCCGTTGTGTCAATTTTGTTCAAAGCCAAAGACACATCGTCCAATTCAATATCATTGTTTTCAGCAGACAAGTATTCGAATGTTTCCAATGTTTTAGAAACTTTCAAGAAACCTAAACGTCCGTGCGCCCATACAGCAACGATATCGCCTTTTACAATCGAATCGTCTGTTGTTTTATAGAAACGAACTTCACCGTCTAAGTCGTTTTTTACTGTGTGATTAACTAATGTTCCTTTCAATACTTTCATATTTTTCTCCTTTGTTAAGTATTAGATTTGCCTCATCAGTGCGCAGGTTATCATCCTACACAGACCCCGTAAGGGGTTTCGGCTTAAATTGTTACACCAAACATTTCACCAATATAACCTTCCGCAAACAAAATCATATCTTGTGCTTGGTTTTTTTGATAGTTTCCAGCATAACTTGAATAGTTCATACAACTCATAACAAATGTATTTAAGTTTTCCAAACTTAATTCAACACCGTTTGCTATGAATCGTCTTGCCGCATCCAACACAATGTTCAAACAGCGCAGGTCGTTTTCATAATCTTCCCTATCAAATGTTGAACTAAATACTTGTTTCCAATATTCTGCCAAATTGTGTTGAAGAGTCCTTTGCATATTCGCAACAAGTTTAAACTCTGGCGCTTTGTGTTTGTATTCGTGTTTATCAAAGCCAAAGTCTCTCGGTTGATATGCTGGGTTAACCTTCCACAGACCATTTCTGGCAACGACCAAATCGTCCGTAAACGGATATGTCGTTGTTGGCTTACCTGTTGCGTTATAAGTCCAATAACCGTCTTCCTTTTTGTATTGACAAAACGGCTCTGTGAAAGATTTTGTTCCAAAAAAAGCGCGTGCCTTAACTCTTGCTCCACCAGTTTTATCAAAATTAAATTCATAGTCGTCATAATCACTATAATCCCTTTGATTTCTGTAATTATAATTCATTGGCATAGCCACAGGCTTATCCGCACTTGAATTTGAGAACCACGCACCATCTTGTTCCTTGCCATTTTCTTTATTCAAGATTAAGATTTCACCAGTTTTGTTATCCATAATTGCGAACTTGCTTGACCCAAGAGCAATTTCCAACAACAACTGATTTTCTTTAATCCATTTCATAGAACGCGTCTTTAAGAACAACAAACCAAATGTTTCCGAATCGGTTTTCCCTTCAAATGGTTTGATAGATGTAACTGTTCCGTTATGAGCAAATGTAACTCTGTCCATAACAAATGGGTGTGTGTTCTCTGGTTTTACTTCCCCGACAGATTTAATTCTAAAATGGGCTATGAAAGAGTTTTCCTTCTTGTTGATTTCTTTAAGTTTTTCCAACATATCTTCTTTCTTCATAAAGCCCTTTTGAATATGAGCATCTTCGTTCTCTGGAGATTTCCAGACAACACCACCACCATCACCGTTATGATTCCAAGCCCTTTCAAAATAACCTTCATCCAATGGCTCAACGCCTGCTGGCTTCGCTATAATAATACACACGTTTTACTCCTTTAATTTATCCTAATTTACTTGTTAACAAATCGTATTGACCGCTTGATATAAAACCTTTATCAAGTTGTATCTTCGCACATTCCTTAATATGTGTGATAGTTTCTTTTGAAAATGCTTTCCATACGTTTTTATCGTCAGCAAACGCATTAAACACTTCCTTACAGAACTTGATATGTTTTAATACCAATTTGTAGTCCAAAGTTGAATTAAACAATCTAAATTCGCAAGTGCCGTATGAATTATACGATATTCCTGCGTGGTGCATTCCCATATCACAACCCAAATTTGAGTATGTTTCAAACTTTTCCCTGTTATTACGCAAAGATATTGCTTCGAACAATGCTTTGCCTTCTGGTGTTGTTCCAAAATTATTAACTTTGCCTGTAATTGTTCGCATATCTTTGTCTGGTCGGCTCACGTGAATATGAATTCCAGCAGAATCGCCTGCGCGCCCACCATATTTTCCAAGCACATCACATACACTTTTCAATGGTGCCAAGTATTTCCACCAAGAATATGAACCACAATCCCAAGATAACTCATTTTGACCTATCACCGAACTATCATATCCATAATGCAACATCCCTTGATGTGCGTCTTGTAATTCTTTCCAGCCGTAGAAATCACCTTCAAATTCCATTTCCAAACCAATAATTGCTGTGTTTTCCGCGTCTATTGGTGTTTTATATTTATGAACTGTTCCGTGATAGCCATAAATACGATTTCCTTGGAATTTATCGCGTAAACTATACACCGCATTACAATCACTACATACGTGTTTTCCACAATTTGGCACTTCGTGTAGTTTTTGTTCTACTCTATCCCTGCGGTAGATTTCAAACCATTCCTTATGACAAAAATCACAAGTCCATTTCACTTTAACAAATGATTTATTCGGTAGAGCAATAACTTTACAATGGTATCTTGCTTCGATTTCTTCATTTGTCGGTTTTGTAATTGGCTTTTTCTTTACATTGTCGATTTCAACACCAATCTTTGTTGATAAATCTGTTCCTTCTGTGAACTTACACTTTTTCATTTTACATCCAAAGAATTGAACATTTGAAAAGTCGCAATTCTTGAACTCACAGTTTCTAAATTCCACATTACGCATTCCCAATATATACATATTGGTTATGTTTTCGAACAACATATCTTCAATAATAATATTACGAAAGTCCGTTTTGATGAAAATATTATACAATAATTCATCGCCAGACGATTTTCTAATTTTTACTTCTTCGCCAGAAAAAGATTTAATTATTTTTCCCATTTATACCCCCTTAAAATATAAGTTCGTATTCACACACATCGTAGAAATTGTAGTCGCAACTATCATATTCATCGTAATTGAAATCCCAATCAGATGTAAAACAACTGCCACCACAATACTGTTCGTTGCGTCTGCGTTTTTCCGCTACCGCTTTTTCTCTGCTTGTGAAGATGTCGCATATACACGGTTCCTCATCGCTGTAATACATCAACACAAACACCTTTGAACCTTCAAATATTTTCGGCATACTTTACTCCTTATGCTGCTAACAATGCGTTTATCGCTTTTGGTGGGAAGCCCCATTCGTGTGGGTTTTCCTTGTGGTTTAACATATATTTATAGTTTGCTTTTTCCTTAGAACTCATATATTCAAAGAACGATTGAACAGATACTGTTGTCGTCTTTGATAACCATTCCGTAAATGTTTTACAGAACTTGATTCGTGCCAAGAATAATTTTGGGTCCAGTGTTGCGTTCCACGCACGTATTTCCAATGTGCCAAAATCGCTGCGCTGGTCGCGGTAAATATTATTTTCAACACCAAAATACATTGGTCTTCCGTCAGCCAATTTCAGTTTACGACAGTTAATCGGGTATAAAATGTCCTTCATAGTTGACAAATTGCTTTTGAATTTTTCAATAATATCACCGATACCTTCCCTAGAAATATGTATGTGCATTCCTGCTGTGCCACTGTCTATTTTCGCACCCTTTGATTTACAGAAAGTCAACAAATTCGCTATTTCTTTGTATTTCCAACCATTCAGAGCAGGGTGATTAAAGCGAATTTCCGTGCCACCTTTCACAGATGGGTCGCCACCAACATCGTAAACCAATTTACCACCAACTTCTTTAATTTCATCTTTCGCAGAAGAAGGCATAATTGAATCAGATTCCAATTCTAATTCAACACCATATTCCGCGTAGCGTTGTTTTGCTTTATCCCCGAATTTATGATATCGCTTAAAACCACTTGCTATTTTTCTCGCTTCGATGTGTGCGGTTTTGTTAAACTTTACAGCATTTAATCTGTCCATCATAAACTTAAAATCACTGCTACAATAAATTCCGTAGTGGTTGTCGTATGATTTTGAATACATATAAGAATTAAACATTTGGTCGTCCGCAGATGAACCGCCCATTCTCGCTTTCTTTGAAAACACTATTGGGTCTGCTTGTCCGCAGTAAATAATCGCATCTGTGCCTTTAACAAGCAAAGCATCGTATTTTCTTTCTCTAAATAAATTATAAAATTCCGAATAAGATATGTCCGTAGTAATCAGTTTGAATTTTGCCATTTTTTTATCCTTTGGTTATTATTTGTTCAATTCCAAAATTAAAGAGTCCACTTTTTTCAAAATTGTAATATAATGCTTTGTCTTCGCATATATTGCTTTTGATTCGAAATCACTCAAACGTCCGTTGCGTAATGTCGCTGTGTATTCTTCCAATATTTTTATTGCTTTTTTCATTTCTTTTTCTCCTTGTTGCCCAGTAGTTAATTCCGCTGGTTGAATGTATTCCGCAAATATATTCAATCAACGGTGGTCCGTAGTAAAATAAAGGCAAAAACCTACGAACCATTCCGTTGTCACGCTGTTCCACCACAGCAAACTTTATGTGTTTTTTTCGTATTCCCACTCAAATCTAACAATGGACTTCTTCCCATCTGTATTTGCCACCGTAGTCGCCACAATGTTTGTTATCATACAGTATTGGTGTCCTTCGCCATCTTCTGTATAAACCGTAGCATCGGCTGGCATATCTTTAATTAAATCCAATAGTTCTTTCACTGTCATAGTGATATTCCCCTGATATTTCAAATTTAACACGCGCCACACCCATCGCCGTAGCCAAATCCTTGTTATAAAAAAACGAAGAAAACGGTTTCCATTTCCTTGTTAGTTTGTCGTAGCTGTAGAGTCGGTATTGACCCTTCGGCTCATTATACACGACCATATACATCTTTATCTTCCTTGTGCTACTCTTTCCATTTGGCGTAAATACG
The DNA here is from genome assembly GCA_937900435.1 of uncultured Alphaproteobacteria bacterium. GTDB lineage: Bacteria > Pseudomonadota > Alphaproteobacteria > Rs-D84 > Rs-D84 > Enterousia. Next base: position 593 of record CALCEG010000058.1, on the reverse strand, counting down.
CATCCTGTAATTGTGTTCGTAATTGAATATTCGGTATGATATCGATTTTGCGTAGCAATTCCGTTTCCACTTTCAATCTGTCGTATCCCCTTTTGAAGAGTCCGACCAATCTATCACATTTAGTAAATAATCCGTATTTATTAAATGTTTTGTCGATATATTTTACAGCCGTATCAAAATCCATAGTTTTCGGCGTAGGGTTTTCCGTAGCAACTCTCTTGCCGTTGATATATTTAATACCTTTGTCGTTAATATAAACCGATTCCTTTACTTTCATTTTATTCCCCTTTATTTTTCCGTAGTTTAATATATGATTTCGAAATAGCCCGCTATTCCGTAAGCAATAAATACCAGTATCGCAACACCAATAGCCATAGCCCATTCCCGTAGTTCGTTCCGTAGTTTTAATTTTTGTCAGGATTTTGCGAACTGACTTTTTTATTTATTAGTGACCGCAGCTTTCGCAGTCCGGGAACAGCTTGTGATCATACTCGATGCCATTGCGGTCACACACATCGCGCTTGATGTAGTCGGGCAGTGCCAACTCGGGAGGTGCGATAAGGATGAACTTGGTATTCGAGTATCGTGTCATC